>CAYRAD010000476.1:0-2114 GCA_964422135.1 uncultured Vicingus sp. | reverse complement strand
AAAGAAAGGAAGCTAGAAAATATTATGCACAAAAAAAAGGCGGACGAGCTGGTTTCGATGACGGTGGTCCAAGCCAAAAGGACATTGATAAAGGACTCAAAGCGATTGAAAAATTAAAATCGAGTCTGATGCCAGAATCCTATGAAGCTTTAATCGAGATTTATAAAGATAAACAAAAAGATTTAAACATTGACATTATGGAATCCGCAGGAGGCCTAGGTGAGATGCTGGGTGAAGGCGGAAGAGCTGGAATGTACAGTGGTGGACTTGTGGCATGGCTTCTTAAACAAGGTCCTAAGGTTTGGAAATGGATGAATAAACCTGGAAACAATCCTTATGATCTTTATAAAAAATATTTAAAAAGCGTAAAAGAGAGATCAATCAAAGGCGATATGAAAAGTTTAGGTCCGGAACTAGGTGCTATAACTGCAGGTGGAATTATGGCTAATCGATGGGCAAGTAAGAAATTAAAAGAAGGATTAGACCTGTCTGAAGAAGAGAAAAAAAGAAAATGGTGGGAAAGAGGTCCTGGCGTTTACTATCCCGACAAAGCCCAAGGCGGAAGAGTTGGAATGATGTATGGCGGTGATCCGGGGTTCGCGTTCTCTTATGGAGGCTCCTGGGCTGATTGGAAAGATAACCACGCGAGTGAAATGCCGTTGATGGATTATATTAACCAGAAACTTCCTAAAGCAAGACATCCTTTTTCGGATTCAAAATACAACAGCGGTGGACCGGTACATGAGTTAGATGGATTAGCATTAAGTATATTTCAAAAACCTTATGCTCAATTAACGTCTTCTGAACAATCTGCACTTGATAATTTTAAACCTGAAGCCTACGAACCGATACCCAAAGCCAAAGGCGGAAGAATCGGTTTGGCTGGTGGAATGAGTGCTAAGAGGGTCGATAGTAAAAAGAGAGAACGTTATTCAAAAGTTATTCGAGATAATTATAGGAATCTAATTGAATACTTACAAAGTGGACAATCGGATAGAGATTTAGAAGGAGACTTTAAAAAAGGTGGAAGAGTAGGTTTTCAAGATGGTACAGGAATTATGAGTCAAACGGGTATTCCCTACTATGCTGACAAAGCGGTAGAAGGAATAGTTCATTCTGCTGAAACTTTATCTAAATTACCTTTTGCTGGCGGTGAGTTAATTAGCAAATTACTTCGTCAAAAACCTAATAAAAAAATGTTTAGTGAAGCTTTAGAAAATATTACTCCCGGTTCATGGGCCGAGAACCTTGGAATATCATCCTTGGCTGAAGCTGAAGGAGCAAAAGTATCCGATAAGCAAAGAGCCATCGGAGACGTTTTAGGACTCGGAACGGAAATAGCCGTCCCCGTAGGCGGAGCGTTCAAGATAGGACAAAGTTTAATTAATCAGGCGAGCAAAGCAATGGGTAAATTAAAAAAGGGAAAAACGTTAGATCAAATGATCGATGATAAAATAACGGATTTCGGTCAGAGTCGAAGAGACTTTAACATCATGGCTGGTACCAGTGGTTTGATGGTGGCATTAAAATCAATTGGACTGGGAGGTTTACTTAAAGCAACTCCAAAAAAAGTAGAGGATATTAGAGTGACGTATAGAACAGGTGTTGATGAGCCTTATGAATGGGATGATGTAGCTAGGTGGGCGGGTAATTATGAGTTTGAATCTTTAACCGCTAAAGGAATTAATATTCTGAAAAAAGTTTTTGGTAAAGATGGAGTTAGAACGGTTAAAGATCCTTCCGGAAAATTAACAGGATATGTGGATAATGTTGATATAGGTGAAGCTACAAGTTGGGTTGATGATGTTAAACAAGCTGGAGGTAAAATGGAATTAGAACATGTTGATGATTATGGTAATACAGGGAGAGTATGGCAATCAACAAGGAAAGATGGAACTAAATTGACAGCTAAACAGGAATTTTTGAATGCTTCAGGTATTGATTCAGGCTATGGGTTGTACGACGATAGCATAGACGAAGTTTATGATATTATTTATAGCAAACCAGTTAAAGAAAGCCGTAGAGCTTGGGGTTTCTCACGAAAAGTTAAAAAAGCAGAAGGTGGAATTATTGAAGATGATGAATTTAGAGAATTTCTAGAAGATCGAAAAAAT
>CAYRAD010000475.1:0-2125 GCA_964422135.1 uncultured Vicingus sp. | reverse complement strand
TATTTTTTGGTGCCCTTTGGGTAGCAGGCGCTATAACGTATTTATAGATTATGGCTGAAGAAAAAAGTGGATTAGATAAGTTTCGTGATCTTTATCTTCCAACGGTAAGAGAGTACGAAAAAAAACTTGCAGATACTTTATCATATTATGCTGGACCAGAACTAACAAAAATAGGACAGGGTATAAAAGCTCTTCTACCTTTTCAAAATATTCCGGACTCAACAGAATTTATACAGGAACCTTCTTTAAAAAATTTTGGAAAACTTGCATCAGACACAGCAATTACAGCAGCAGAGTTAACTCCTTTTGGTTATTTAGCATCTAGAAGTGCAACTTTACCGGGAAAAGTAGCGCAAGAAGTTACATCAGGTATTAAACCAATAGATGAAATAACAGGAAGCATCAAACCAATTGATGAAATAAAAAGTGTGGCACAGGGTGGAAAGTTTGGAGAAATGTCTGATGATTTTGTAAACTACTATGCAAACATAACAAAACAGGGAGCTAAAGACAAGTACTTAAAAATACATAATCGTATAAATGAATTTTTTCAAACTCCAAGAAAAATTACAGAGAATCCTTATGAAGGTCTTGGACTGAACAAATCTTATATTGAAAAATTTATTCGAGACATGGGGAATGAACAGTGGTTTAAAAATAAAAATGTACAAGACAATTGGGCTTCTTGGAGAACGGAAAAACAAGCTCGTTCTGGATCAAGTCAATTACTCGAAGAAAATACAGAAAAAACATATCAAAACATTAAAAACATATTATCTAAAAAATCTGAAAAAGAGTTATTGGAACTACAAGATAATGTTACTGGACCTATTCAATTACACGGTATATTTAATAAGGCTTTCAAAGAAGCTTTTGGCCATGCTCCTGCTTATACTGGAGGAAAAGGTTTTGGACACATTAAAACTTACAAAGTAATTAGAGAGCTTAATAAAAAATTTAATTTAAACATTCCTGAAAGTTACAAAACAGCAATGATGCCTATTAATCAAGCTGAAATAAATAAACTTCCAATAGGAAACAAATTAAGTTCTGATCAGGCAAGAAAATATTTAAGAAATTTATCAACTTGGAAAACACAATCTATTACTGACAAGTTGTTTAATAAAAATACCACTCTTTCAAAAGTAAGAGATGATATAGATAATTTATTGATTGAAGGAAAAAGACCTTATGAATTTGATCATATACAATCTTTTATTTTTGGTGGTGGCAATGACGTAGATAATATTTCTGTTTTACTTGTAAGAGAACATAGAGGAACTCAAATACCAATTAAAGAAGGACTTGATGTTATCAAAAGTAAAACTAAATTTGAGCAAAACATACATAAGAAATATATGAATATTATTGATGAGGTAAAGAAAGGAAATATAGAGGAGGCCACTAAAATAACAAATCAAGTTGATGAATTTATATCTAATACTATTGCTAATAAACCATCTTATTCTTTTATTATTGATCAGCCTTACACTGCGAGAAAATTAGCGCAAGAAGGACCTAATAAATTATCATATGTTAATGAAATAGATTATCTTGTAAAACAAAAAGAATTGACCATAGATCAAGCAAATCAAATTAAATCACTTATTAAAAGAGTGGAATATAAACCAGATTATGCTAAAGTATTTCGTTCTGGAGAAGAAGGCTTTGTTGATAAAATGCAAAGTGCATATAATACTTTAAAAGAACACGCTGGTGCAAAAAGAAAAGACATAAAAAAATTAAGTAGGAAAGACGGCGGTATAGTAGGAATCAGCCATTTAACACGACCTCTAGGAAATTTTTAACCTCACAATTAAGCGACATTGCACGAATTAGCACCCTCTGGGGTGATAGTACCTAAGAATTACTTTTCTTTGTCACCGTGTAAAAAAACAAGGTTTATATCAAATTAGCCATTTTTTGAGTTCTTCACCTAGTACTTTTGTTGCTAAGTTAATTTTACCACGTAAATTCTTCACAATGAACTCATCTATGGTGCCATCCGATATCAAATCAATATAAGTTACTTTTTTTGTTTGACTAATACGGTGCGCTCTATCTTCTGACTGCAATCTAATTTCTAAATCGTAACTATTGCTGTAATAAACAACAGTACTACTAG
>CAYRAD010000474.1:0-2134 GCA_964422135.1 uncultured Vicingus sp. | reverse complement strand
CCAGTCCCATATCTTACCCAACTAACATCATCGTAAACACCCCAAATGTTAAACGCTTTACAGTTTGGGTCAGAAAGACAAACCTCTAATGCTTCACCGTAAACTCGTCCTTGCTCTTCTTTAACATTCCCTGTTCCTCCAGAAATTGTTACATCCATTTCAGTAATGTAAGATTCTAAACCTAATGTTCCAATTCTTTGAATGTTAGTAGCTAATAAACTTTTAGTTCTAGGAAGAGGAAAAGGATTATTTGCACTTAAACTTGTATGCATTTGTAATCCTACGCCATCTATAGGTACACTATCATTCACTAACCTGCTTACAAACGCAAACACTGAATCAGATCGGTCACCTACAAAGCCAAGATCTGTAGACTCAGCATGAGTTTCATTATAATATAATTTTGCATTTGGATCAATATTTCTTACCCAAATGAATAAAGAATCTGCAAAATATGGACCTAAACATAATCTCCACCTTGTCGAGTCACGCCATGCGGTAGGATTTGTAAAATTCTCAAACTTTAACTCTTCATTTAATACACTATAATAATCAATTCGTCCTGCATACCTTCCTACTACACTATCAATGTAAGTTTTCATTATTACAGTTGCAGAATCACAATCAATTGAAGGATCATAAAACCAATCAGGAGTAGATTCCCACCAAAATAAATGTTGCCCAAAAATTGTCTGATTAGAAGCTTCAGCTCTTGCAATTAAAGAGTCTTGCCATTCAAAATCAAAAGTTCCTGGACCTCCAGATTGGATAGTTGTCATTCCAACATTAACGACTACTGCATTAAATTCTGTTGCAACAATATTTGCATAAGAATTCGAGGTCATTAACAACGGAATATTAATATTTAGAGGGCCATTGGGAGGTAAAGAATCTACGTAATTATCAAAACCTTCTACATAAGTCCCCATAATTATACAATTCGAGTCTGCCAAATTTCTTAAAGGTTGAGCATTTATTAATACACAAAGGACTAACGTACAAAATGTTAATATAAGAGTTTTCATATTTTTAATTTAAATAGTCATTAAACAATAATAAAATAAATTTTATAACTGAGCAATTAAAGTTGTTCAAAAGAACTATTTTAGTGTGACAGAAATTGGGTTGAGAACTTGTTTTTTCACGAAATGCTCAAAATAATGTATGAAGTGCTCATATCTCTTTGAGCCATTTTTTAAATAAAGTACTTTTCTTACTGCTTATTATTATTTTAATATCCTCAAGGATTGCTGGTAAAACAAAAACCTCTAGTTTTCTATTTTCAATTTCATTATACCTTTCAATTGACTTTTTGGATAAAATAAATTGACGATTCACTTTTATAAATTCTACTGGATTTACTTTTTTAGATAAATTATCTAATGAAAAGTTAATAGAACCAACATCTCCCTTTTTAGTGACGACAAAAACTAATCTATTTGAATAATAAAAATAAGCTACATTATTAATTTCAATATTGAATGTGCTAAAACCTTTTGTGTAACTTATGGTAGAGATAAACTCTATCTTTTCAGTTTTAGCTGTTTGGTTATTTAAAAAGAAAATAATAGTGTAATAAAAAGAAATTAAAAAAGAAATTATAGTAAGTATAGGTAGGTGTAATGTTAAATAATAAATGTCCAAATGATCATGTTCAATCAAATATCTAAAAAAATATTCAGAGATAGACACAGCTACCAAGCTGATAAAGGTGATAAGACCATATTGAACAATTAATCTTTTTTTTATATCAGAATCCCATGATAACCATACGTTAAAGTATTTAGTCAGGTATTTAACTGTTTCCCATAAAACCAAAACATCAATTACGATGGAGATAAGTCTTATTATATAATTTGATGTTAGAATCTCTGTCCATACAAACTCTGGATCGCCAATGTGTCGTAATATTATTGCAGAAATAATTGAAACGGTTATTTCAAAAAATAAATTTCTATTGATTTTATATGTTGATCCAGTTTTTTTCAACTGCTAATTATCACTTTAAACTAACGTAATGTATTTTCAAAGGTATATATTTTCAACCAAGTGCGAGATTTCGAAGAAATTAGCTTAAAATGTAGAGAAATGTTCTTAAATGCACTAAAAAGTAGGTATTATTAATCACCCCTTA
>CAYRAD010000473.1:0-2143 GCA_964422135.1 uncultured Vicingus sp. | reverse complement strand
AAAATGTTATTCCCTTTCCAAAGCAGGATTAATGTGATATAATGCCGCAGTGCAAATCGTACAGAAATATAATTACGCAGATTTAAAAAGAAAAGACGGTGCAACAAGATTGTACCTTACACCTGAGGGTGAAGCATTACCTTCCGTTACCACAATATTATCAAAGACTAAAGACAAGACGTTTTTGAAGGAATGGCGTGCACGTGTAGGAGAAAAACAAGCAGAAAAAATTATTTCTGATTCTTCACAAATTGGAACCGCGCTCCACCTATATATAGAACATTATGTGAACGAACATGCATACAAGGATCTTACAGATATAGGCATTCAAGCGGGGAAAATGGCCCAGGTAATTATTGATCACGATGAAGGGTTAAAAAAAATTAGCGAAGTATGGGGATCAGAAGTACATTTGTATTATCCTGGTAAGTTTGCAGGCACTACAGATATGGTTGGTGTATATGATGGCAGGCCAACAATTATAGATTTTAAACAAACAAATAGACCAAAGAAAAGAGAATGGGTGCAGGATTATCTAATGCAATTATCTGCATATGCGATGGCACACAATAAATTATTTGATACAGAAATAGATCAAGGTGTGGTTCTTATGTGCTCACGTGATTTATTATTTCAAAAGTTTGAGTTAAAAGGTGAAAATTTTGTACGTGCAGGTGAAGCTTTTATGAAAAAATTAGACTTGTATTTACAATCTTTGCTTTAAATCCAACTAGCTAATTCTTCTCCATTTATTTCACTAGCAATATTAACTTTATTTCTTAACGCTTGTATTATTTTTTCATCTACAGTTTGTTTTGCCACTAAATCAATGTATAATACTGGATTTTTTTGACCTATTCTGTGCGCTCTATCTTCTGATTGTATTCTTTTTTCTAAATCATAATTATTAGAATAATATACGACGGTGCTAGCTTGTGTTAATGTAATACCATATCCACCTGTTTGTGTGTTACCTATAAAAAAACGTATAGGATTTTTTTCGTCTTGAAATTTATTTATACAAGCTTGTCTATCTTCTTGTTTAGTTGCACCATAATAAGTGCAATAAGAATCAAATCCAAATTCTTTTTTAATAGCACTTTCTATCGTATTAATATCGTGTATGTAATTAGCCCAAATTATTACTTTACCAGTTGTCTCTCCTAGTATTTGCATCAATTCATCTAATCTAGAATTTTTTAAATTAATAATATCACCACTATCTGTTTTCATGTGACCACAAGTAATTTGATGTAATTTTATTAATTGTGTCAAAACATTGACAGCTGTTGCTGGTTCGCCTTTTAGTATTGTTATGGCACTTGTCTTCATTTCACTGTAAGCTTTTTTCTGTTCATCACTTAGTTCTATAATTCTTTTTGTAAAAATTTTATCAGGTAAATCTAAACAATCTTTTTTTAAAATACGGTATGAATGTGGTGACACTAATTTACCTAATTCTTTTAAGTTTTTAAATTTAACTATTTTTTGAAATTTATGAGTGCCTCCTGCTGCACTAGCTGTAATTAACACAGCATATTTTGTGCGAAAAGCGTAAAAACTTTGTTGTCCTAATATTTCTGGTTCTAAAAAATCCATTTGTGACCACAAATCCATAGGGGATTGTGTTACTGGTGAACCTGTTAATATTCTTTTGTAAGGTGCCTCTTTACTTAATTCTAATATGTTTTTTGTTCTCTTTGCTTGTGGGTTTTTTATTGTTGTGCTTTCATCAATAATCATCATAGCTTTGCTAGACAAAAATAACTTTGCATAATAACAACCTTTTTTAGTGGACAACGACTCTACGTTCATAACAAATATTTTTAATTTAAAATTTTGTGAATTACGTATAGATTTTAATTGTAATTCATATTTTTCTGTAATGTTTGGTTTCCAAGCAAGTACATCTTTTTCTATGTAATCGGGAACGTGAACTGGGATTTCTTGATCTACCCAGTTCATATACGTACCCTTAGGAGCAACTACTAATAATCTGTCTATTCGACCTTTGTTGTATAAAATACAAGCATTGTCTAATGCTATCTTTGTTTTGCCTGTGCCCATTTCAGCAAAAATAGCAAAAGCTTTTTTATTCCAACACTTCTTCAATGCATCTTTTTGATGCTCAAACGGCTTCGTC
>CAYRAD010000472.1:0-2147 GCA_964422135.1 uncultured Vicingus sp. | reverse complement strand
ATACAATGATGATGCTCCATTTATTCATTCTGATGGGGTTACTTTTAATTTTAGTTCAGAAGGTCATACATCTATAGGTGGGTATGATATTTTTGAGTCTAAAATAGTTAGTGAAAACAAATACTTAAAGCCACGTAATATTGGATATCCGATTAATACAACATCAGATGATATCTACTTTTTTGTTTCAGGAAGAGGAAATGCTTATTATTCTTCAGCCCGAACAGGAGGATATGGACAGCAAGATATTTATGTAATAAATGTAAATGATATTATAACCAGTAAGCCGGTATTATTAGTTAAAGGTATTGTAAAAGAGAACAAAAAATTTGCTAATTCAAAAATTACAGTTAGAACTGAATCTGGAAAAGAATTAGGCACCTATTATTCAGATATTACTGATGGGAAATATCAGTTTTATGTTGATTTAAACGATTATTATGTAATTACTTATGAAGTTCCTGAGTTTCCATCGCAAGTAAAATCAATTGATGCAACGAAATATACTAAATATACTGAAATAGAAAAGAACATCAATTTTGTATCTAAAGATGTCAATATTAGTGGTACAGCTTTATTTAAAGAAAACCCGGTGTCACCAATTACAAATTTAAAGGTCAACTTATCAAATAAAGATAATACGATTAATAAATCTGATACAACGGATGCATTTGGAAAGTATAATTTCTCCAATCTTCCAATGGATGATTACTATTTAATTTTTTTGAATGAGGAAGATGAAATAATTATTGAGGATTCTTCATATATATTTAAAGGTCAAATTACAATGAAAGGGCTTCCTTATGCTAATACAACAATTAATGATGAAGCTACCGATAAAGATGGCAAATATCGTTTGGAGATGAAAAAGCATTATTATGGTGTTTTAAGTGGTGTTTCATCAAAATTAGATAAAATGACTCCTGAGGACGTTATGCTTAAATATGGAGATCAAACAGCTCCAGGAGTTATTTTTAAAGTTCAGGTTGCTGCCTATATAAATGCTAAAAATTATAAAGCTGAGCATTTAAAAAGTTTAGGAGCAATAGATAGAACAATATTGGAAGATGGCATTACAAGGTTTACTATCGGAAATTTTTCAACATTAAGAAAAGCAAAAGAACTTCAACAAAAAGCTATTGATAAAGGACAAAAGGATGCATTTGTTATTATGTTTATCTATGGTAAAAGAACCTATTTAGATGAGTTAATTAATACCGGAGTCTTTAAATAAGCAACCGTTTATTAAACCATGTTTTAGAATCCAACATTTCAATTGATTTAGTTTGTGTAATTAAATGTTTTATCATTAAATTTATAAGCTTAACATAAACTAAACCCCTTTCTAATGAAAAATTTATCTCTTTTAATCATTGTGTTTTCTTTTTTTTCAATGAATACTTTTGCTAATGCGGTGGTATTGTATGGAATTGAAGCTGAGCAAAAAGTTCCTAATAGTGAAATTGTAAGACTAAAAGATTTTACATCTGTTCCTAACTATGTAAAGTTTAGAAAAGGTAAAGAATTGCCTTTAGTAAAATTAGAAAGCTGGTTAAGCAATTTTTATACTTCAGATGTAAAATATGGCATCAAACTATTAAAAAAAGAATCTGATAAATTGGGTTTTACTCATTATCGTTACCAGCAAACTATTAACAATATTCCTGTTGAATTATCGACTTTTATTGCTCACGTTAAGAATGGATTGATAGTTTCCGTAAATGGAGAATTCTTTAGTGATGTTCATCTTTCAACTGCGACTGTTATTTCAGAAAATTCAGCTTTAGAAAATGCTAAAAACTACATTGGAGCAGAACAGTACAAATGGGAAATACCTGCTGAAGAAAATATGTTGAAATGGGAACTGGATGATCCTGATGCAACCTATTTTCCAAAGGGAGAGTTAGTGTTGATTAATAATCATGGAAAGATGAGTAATGAATTGGTTTTATGCTATAAATTTAATATTTATGCTCAGAAACCATTAAGCAAAAGAGACATATTTGTAAATTCAACTACCGGAGAAATTATCTGGGAACAAAATAAAATTCATGATGTAGATGTTGTTGGAACGGCAACAACACTTTACAGCGGAACCCAAACTATCACTAGTGATGATCAGGGTGGAGGAAGTTTTAGAATTGGTA
>CAYRAD010000471.1:0-2158 GCA_964422135.1 uncultured Vicingus sp. | reverse complement strand
TGAAATTTTTCACAATATATATCTACATCATAAACAGAGGTTAAATATTTTGATATTCTCAAAACTCTGCTAAAATGTCCTAATCCATTGGAACAAACAAAAAATGCTAGTTTCTTTTTCATTTAGTATACCATTCTCTAAAATATTTATTCATTATAGCAAAATGTTTATAATTAAATAAATCTAAATTTTCTGGGCATCCTTCTTTAATTAAAGTTTCGGTAAACTGTAAATTAAAAAACGGTGTAATACCGTACTCACTAAAGTAATCCATCATCAAAGTACCGGGACCTAAAGGGTGAATATTTTTATTAGGGTTAATATTTTTATTTATACCAGCTTGTCTATAAGAATATAAATTTGCTAACATATCCATAGAGTAAGAATTACCTAAAAATACACAATCGTTAAAATTAAATTTATTAAACTCCATAGTCATTGGACCCCCATGAGTACTATATACGCAATTATTATAAAGAGTAGGCCATCTAAAATGTAATCTAGGATCAAATACTACATCTGGTCTAGATTTTACTACTACATCATAAGTAAAATTATTTTCTAACTCATACTTTCTTTTAAGCATTATAGATTTTACAAAACTATAAAATAAACTACTCCAATGATCATTATTATAGAAGAAAGGAGTTCTTCTGTCATCTAATAATACCTCTTTGAAATGAAATGCATTCGCAAACTCTAAAAATTCTTTTTCAGTAACATCTCTATTGATATAAGGCTGTGATACTCCTTCTCGATCTCCACTATAAGTCCACGTATGACCAAAGTAATCTACTTGAACATCAGGAAAATTAGCTGTAGTCCAAAACCATTTTTGGTTTCGAGCTGCTACTTTCCATTTACGCAATTGACCGCTAATACAGACTGCTATCCTCATTTCTATCTTTTATAAATTTTTCCATATGTACTCTATGAGTAACCATATCTCCATAAAGTGAATTTGATGTTCTGTATTGATTAGCTATGAAAGGTAGTACCCACGAACTACATAGTATTAAACTATCATCTACTCCACATTGAGAATCTACTCCATCATGAAATACATTACTAAAAAATACATTATTAGGAGTTAATTTATATTTCTCCATACTTAATAAATCTATTAATTGTAATCTTTCTTTATTATTTACAATTAAATGACCTGAGTATACTTCATCCTTATTTAGTTCGTATTTTTTTATATCTAAATAAACTGATTTAGGATCTCCTGTATACACATCAAAGTTGAAAGGTATATCTATACCAGTTGGATCTTTACATATTAAAGTATACTTACCGTTATAAAAATTATTATTCATCTAAAATTCTCTTTCTTAATAATTGTTTACCGTTATAATTTTGAATTAAATCTGAGTTATGTTGTAATACGTCTTTCATATTAACGTACATGTCAAAAATTCCTTTTTTACTTCTTTTGCTCAATTCAGTTATATTATTTAACACTCCTCTAAACCTATCCCATCCTTCTGTATGGTTATCATAACTTTCATCCCACCATTTATCAAAAGTTTTAAAACCGTTTTGCTTTAAAACCTCTAAATGTTTATGAGGACCAAACTGTATAACAGGGTGTCCGCAATATATAGGATTAAAGGTAGAACTATGTAAATGGCAAGCATTTTCAACGAAAGGAAATGCACACATTACTACACTGATTAAACTATTTTTATAATGTACAGGTTGAAAGGGTAAATCAGCATTAAATTTTCCTTCTCCAAAACCAGGTTCTCCATGATTATTTTGATCAGTTTTATCTATATCAAAAGGACATTTATTTTTTACTTCATTAATATTTTTTTCATCTAATAAATTAGTTAGTATAGTAGGAGGGTAATTATAATGAGGTAGTTCCGGAAAACTTAATTTGAATCTATCGTATAAATTATACTTATTAATAAAAAACATTAATAAATTTCTTTCAGGTCTGCCTGTTCTATTAACTTTTAAAAATTCTTTTAAGTCTAAAAAATGTGTTCTTTTATAATCTATTTCTTCTTCTATATTTACTTCTAAAGGTAAATGTCCTCTGCTTTTTAATCTTTGAACATCCATAACATTATACATAAATGATATAACATTAATATTATTATTAGTTCTAATATTAGCAGTTTTCCATTTTTCATGTTCTAATTCGGCT
>CAYRAD010000470.1:0-2162 GCA_964422135.1 uncultured Vicingus sp. | reverse complement strand
GTTATTTGTACATTTTCAAATCCAAAATGATTTCTATTTGCTTTTTGTATAAATTCATTTATTTGATCATACATAGGTTGCATTTCTTTAAAAGGAATCCAACCGATAGTTGTCACTCGTTTTTTTGTATCTAATCCACCTCCTGGCTTTCCCATTCCGACTTGAGCTTTCTGTGGTTTTTGTTTTCTTCCGCACTCAATAATTTGTCTACATTGATCGGGTGTAAATAAAGGAGTTGTTGTTTCAACTATCCAACTTTTCCATTTAGGCTCTGTTATAATCATGATACACTCCTGTTTTTAATTGGATCATATTCTACATCCATATTACATGCTAAAGTTCTTCTTATGTCTGTGCTGCTATTAAAAGGATATACACAATGTCTCATATCATATGGAAAAACAAAAAAAGATCTTTCTTTCAAAACAGGTCCATAATCTGTATTACAGAATTGTCCTGATGAATTTCCCAGTATTTGTAATTGTCCATTCATAGGTTTATTGGCTGCTGAATATTCAACACCAGTGTGTTTTGGTAATTTTAAAATCATAACTGAAGATAAACCAGTATATAATGATCCTTGGTGAATATGCACTGGGTTGTATTCATTATCTTTCATTTCATTGACCCAAACAGAATTCATATGCATATTATAATCTTTAATTTTATTCCAATCTAAATAATGTTTCATGACTGTATAAAACCATTGTTTAACATTTTCTGGTAAAAAATTATGTGGATGCATTTTGTTATTAGGTGGTCCATCAAAAAATAAAGAATGCTCATTTACAATTTTACCAACTAATTGTTTATTAGCTGGTGCCAATTCATGTCGTCTTGTTTCATAAATATGATTAATAATATTATAGACATCTAAAGGCACTTCATATCTTAAAACAGATTGACCTAAAAATATAAAACTAAAATTTAATGTGTTCATATTTTTCTCTTATTCTTTTTGGTATTTTTTCAATGTAGGAATTGTATTCTTTCTTAATTTCATTCCGTATAGTATGCATATTTTTGCCAACAATTCTATCATTATATCCCATTCCATTAACTTGAATTTGATCTAGATTAAAAAATCTATGTTTAAAAGTAGGTATGTTAAAAAAAGTATATACTTTATTTATTTCTTCTTCAGGATTTTGTACTAAATTATCGTACTTCATAAAATGACATATCTCTGGATAGTTAAAAGCATTTTTTATAGCTTCTAAATCCTTAGCAACAGCTCCTTTTTTATTCATTACCATGCCTAATTTTTCATCGTCATTTTTACAATCATATCTATTAGGAAATGCATCAGGATTTTCTGTATACCATTTCATATAACTAGCTAATACATCTATTAAATTTCTAAGTATTACTACACACTTAAAAGGTTTTTTAAAATGTTTTTGCATTAATTTAAAATTGCCTTTAGTCATTACAGGACCACGGTCTATAATATATTTCTGTGGCCAGTTTTTATAATAATTTACATAAACAGAATCTAATACATTGTCTAAGGATTGATGATCTGGATAGTTTTGAAAAACATCTGTTCCTTTTAATAAAAATAAATCTTTCATGATCTCCAATGTAATAGAATTAGGAGTACATGCTATATTAGGATTTTGATTCATAATAGATGTAAACAAGGTATTCCCTGACCTTGGCATAGCAACTAAAAAGAAAAGTTTTTTAACTCTGTTGTCCGATTGAGTTTTTTTCGAATTCCAGTTTTGCATCTTCTTTCTTTTTATTCTCTATCGCTATATCCTTTTTAATTCTTTCAATGGATTGTAATTGTCCTAATACATTAAATACTTCTGGTTGAGAGGATCCTTGAGTTAATGTCTCTGCTTTATTCTTCATAGTTAAATGATAAGAATTTAACTGGTGAGTATTAACATTTTTAGTATCAAATGAACCATCATCAAATTTCTTTTTAAACTTAGACCAAGTTTTTATTTCTCTCATCCTGTCTCTTGCGACCAACTGCATGCTTGCTTTCTGATATGTCTTTTCATCTATATCTATTTGTAGCAATTCTTTTTTTAATGGATCTTCTTCTTTATCTAACTTTTCTTGTATTCTTTTTTGTTTAACTTCTGCTCTTCTATAATCAAAAGATAACTGCATTAAGTTTTCTAAAAATACATTTTGCTCTCTAACAC
>CAYRAD010000469.1:0-2167 GCA_964422135.1 uncultured Vicingus sp. | reverse complement strand
AGGATTAGTTGCTCCAATTAATGTTCTGAAATCTTCTACAGCATTTTCTTTTTCTAAAATGGCAGCTACAATAGGTCCTGACGACATGTATTCAACTAATTCACCATAGAAAGGACGCTCTTTATGAACTTCGTAAAATGCTCCAGCTTTTTCTTTAGATAATTTTGTATATTTCATTGCAACGATTTTAAATCCTGCATCGTTAATCATTTTTAAAATTCCTCCAATGTAGTTTTTTTCAACTGCATCAGGCTTAATCATTGTAAAAGTTCTGTTTGTTGCCATTGTTTTAATTTTATTGTTGTATTGGCGGCAAAAATAGGGTTTTAATTTTTTATTTAAAATAGATTTTGATTATTGTATTATTCGTTTGAGTGCTTCTTTTTTACTGAGATTTGAAAGAGTAGGGTGGCTTTCTACAAAATCAATCACAAACTCGGGATTCGTTTTTCCATATTCTCTTAATATCCAACCAATCGCTTTATTAATAAAGAATTCCTTTGAACCTAAATTCTGTTCAATATAACTACTCAATTTATTGGTGTCAGTTTTTGATTTGTATTTTAATTGATACAAAAGAGCCGTTCTTCTTAACCACATATCATTATGAGTTGCCCAATTTATTGTAAGAACTTCTAATGCTCTAAATCTATTAATATGGTTGCCAATCAATTTTCCAGCAACCATATCTACAGTGTCCCACCATGACTTATTTACAATCAAATATTCATAAAGTATGATGGTCTTTTCTGGTAATTTATTTTTCATTTTATCCAGCAAATCCATAGCAAAATATTGATATTCACGTTCTGGTTTATTCCAAAGTTCTTTAATGATTAATTCAATATCAGTTATTGGTGGTAATCCATTCGTTTTAAGAAATTGCTTTTGAAGTTCTCTTCGTAAGGGGCTTTTTAATCCTAAATACTTAAAATTATATTTCATGTATTTTGCCATTGGTTCAGCAAATTTTGGATTTGCATTTTTCTCAAATGATTTTATCAAAGGTTCCAAGTAATCCATGTTAGGAATAAATTGTTGCTATTATTTTTCTCTTTCCACCATGATTTCGAAATTCACAAAGATAAATTCCCTGCCAGGTTCCCAGGTTTAACTTGTAATTAGAAATTGGGATTGTAACAGAACTTCCAACCAACGTGGATTTAACATGTGCCGGCATGTCATCACTTCCTTCAAATGTATGACGGTAAAAAGATTCTTTCTCTTTTACAAAGTGATTAAAGCTACTTTCCAAATCTAATTGAACAGTTGGGTCGGCATTTTCATTTAAAGTCAATCCAGCTGATGTGTGTTTAATAAATAAGTGAAGTAATCCTGTTTCAGGAAGTTCACTAAGCTTACTTGAAATTTCGCTAGTAATAATATGAAATCCCCTTGATTTGGGTGTAAGAGAAAATTCTGTTTGATTAATCATTACCTTTGGGTTTATTACAACAAGATTACAAAATTTGTTAGAGAAATTACATAAAGAAGTGAAATACCGAACAAGCAGAAGTGGTGGAGCAGGAGGACAGAATGTGAATAAGGTTTCGACTAAAGTTGAATTGCTTTTTGATGTAATGAATTCTAATGTATTAAATGAAGACCAAAAAGCACTTATTCATAAAAAATTAAAGAACAGAATTTCGCAAGATGGAATTTTAGCATTGCAATGTGAGGAGACCAGAAGTCAGTTAAAAAATAAGGAAATTGTATTTCAACGATTTGTAGATTTACTTACCATAGCACTTACTCCAGTTAAAAAAAGAAGGCCGTCAAAACCTAAGAAATCAGCCATAGAAAAAAGGTTGACTACAAAAAAAAGACAATCAATCAAAAAAGAATCGAGAAGGTTTAAACCAGATAAAGACTAACAATTATTAATTTCGTTGTATGAAAATTCTTTTTTATAAATATCAAGGTACAGGAAATGATTTTGTGATGATTGATAATCGAAATAACAGTTTCGATAAAACAAATCTCAATTTAATTAAAAAACTCTGTGACAGAAGATTTGGAATTGGAGCAGATGGGTTAATATTGATTGAAAACATAACAGATTTGGATTTTAACATGATTTATTACAATGCAGATGGTTCAAAAAGTTTTTGTGGAAATGGAAGCCGATGTGCTGTTGCATTTGCCAGGTTCTTAGGAATTATTGAAG
>CAYRAD010000468.1:0-2171 GCA_964422135.1 uncultured Vicingus sp. | reverse complement strand
CGTAATGGTACATATTTGCATTAATTTGTTTTACCTTTAGCTTGTTTCCATTTTTTCGAAATCCCTGGGCATCTTTATAAGAGCGGATTGATTTGTCATTCTTTATAATTCTTATTTCTTTTTTATACCAGTTTCTGGCAGTTGCTACATAATCATAAGAACCGTAAAAGTGAGTATAATTAAATAGAAGTCCTTCAACATCCGAGTGATCATAAAATTGTTTTAAACCTTCTGTTATTACTGGTAAATATTTTTCATGAATTACTTCATCACTTTGAATATAAAAACACCAATCCATATTCTCACTAATTGCATCAAGTGCTTTATTGGTCTCGTTGGCTAAAACTTTACCTCCTTCACGTAAATTATCATCCCAAACAGTTTTTATTATTCTAATTTTTGGTGAGTCGATATTTTTAATAAGTTCCAAAGTCTGGTCTTCCGATTGACCAACAGCAATAACAAATTCATCGCAAACCGGTAAAATGGATTTAATGGACTCAACTACCGGATAGTCAAATTTTACAGCATTTCTAATAATGGAAAAACCACCGACTTTCATTATCAAAAAAGTTCAACTCCGGTAAAATTAAAAGGAGTAATTTGTTTCAATTCTGTTTTTATAGTTTCATTAACGTTTAAACCTTCAATAAATTTTGCAATAGCGTTAGCAGTAATTTTTTCGTTTGTTCTAGTTAGTTCTTTTAAAGCTTCATACGGCTTTGGATAGCCTTCTCTTCTTAAAACAGTTTGTATTGCCTCAGCAACCACAGCCCAGTTATTTTCTAAATCGGCTTTTATTTTTTCTTCATTAATTATTAATTTATTTAATCCCTTAATTAAAGAAGTTAATGCCAAAATTGTATGGCCAATGGGTACTCCAATATTTCTTATAACGGTTGAATCTGTTAAATCTCGTTGTAAACGAGATATTGGAAGTTTTGCTGAAAGATGTTCAAAAATTGCATTTGCAAAACCTAAGTTCCCTTCAGAATTTTCAAAATCTATTGGGTTAACTTTGTGAGGCATAGCAGAAGAACCTATCTCTCCATCTTTGATTTTTTGTTTAAAATATTCCATTGAAACATAAGTCCAAATATCTCTATCCAAATCTATTAATATCGTATTGATTCGTTTTAAACCATCAAACAATGCAGCTAAGTTGTCATAATGCTCAATTTGAGTAGTTGTTTGAGAACGGTCTAATCCTAATCCATTATTTACATAATTGTTTGCAAATTGAACCCAATTGGTTTCGGGATAAGCTACATGATGAGCATTTAAGTTGCCGGTAGCTCCACCAAATTTTGCTGAAAAAGGAATTGTTTTTACCTGAGCTAATTGTTTTTCAATGCGCTCAATAAAAACATAAAGCTCCTTCCCTAATCGAGTAGGAGAAGCAGGTTGGCCATGTGTTTTAGCCAACATCGGAATATTTTTCCATTCAGTTGCTTTAGTTTTTAGAATATCTAACGTATCAGTTAAAAGTGGGTAATAAACACCGTGTAATGCCTCTTTTATTGATAAAGGAACAGATGTATTATTGATGTCTTGAGAAGTTAAACCAAAATGAACAAATTCTTTTTGTTCGTTAATTCCTAAAGCAGTGAATTTATCTTTGATGAAATATTCAACAGCTTTTACATCATGGTTGGTTGTTTTTTCAATTTCTTTAATCTGCTGGGCATCTTCAATAGTAAAATTTTTATAAATGTTTCTTAAGGAATCGAACTTTGATTTATCAAAACCGGAAAGTTGAGGTAGTGGAAGTTCGCATAAAGCAATAAAATATTCTACTTCAACTCTAATCCTGTAGTTGATAAGTGCCGATTCTGAAAAATAATTGCCCAACTTTTCAGTTACCTTTCTGTATCTTCCATCAATAGGTGAAATGGCTGTTAATTCTGTTAATTTCATTTGTAAAAAAATTAAGTTACAAAAATATCAATTTTAAAAGGAATAAAAGACAAACCAGAGGCTTATTGATTTATACATCTTTAGTATATTTGAAAATAGAAATAGAATTGAAATATAAGTATGTTTAAAGGATTCGGAACAGGGTTTAAAACTTATGGTACTGCTTTTGAAATAATTTTCACCAAAGGATTGTGGTGGTTTTTCTTATTTCCAATTATTCTAAATATATTATTTTTAGTTGTTGGATGGCTTGG
>CAYRAD010000467.1:0-2172 GCA_964422135.1 uncultured Vicingus sp. | reverse complement strand
AGCAGATGGAAGCAAATTTGGAAAAACCGAAGGTGGAAACGTGTGGTTGGATAAAACCAAAACTTCACCCTATAAATTTTACCAATATTGGATTAATGCTTCGGATGAAGATGCTGCCAATTATATTCGAATATTTACGTTAAAAACAAAAGAAGAAATTGAAGCATTAGAAAAAGAACATGCAAAAGCACCACATTTAAGAGTATTGCAAAAAGCATTGGCAGCAGACATTACTGTTCGGGTTCATTCTCAAGAGGATTTAGAAGCGGCAATTAATGCTTCAGAAATTTTATTTATGAAAGGTGATGCAGCAGTAGAAGGATTAAAAAGTATGTCAGAACAGATTTTTAACGATGTTTTTGAAGGAGTGCCACAGGCAGAGGTAGCATTATCAGAGATAGAAAACGGAATAACTATTGTAGATATTTTGGTAGCTAAAACCAACTTTTTGAGCTCAAACGGAGAAGCAAGAAGAGCGTTAAAAGAGAATTCGATTAGTATAAATAAGAACAAAACAACTGAAGATAAAATGTTAAATTCCAATGATTTAATTAATGGAAAACATGTTTTACTTCAACGTGGCAAGAAAAATTATTTTCTAGTAAAGGCTGTATAGTGTATTATTTCAATAATAGCGTCATTGAGAGGAACGAAGCAATCTTATCAATAAAATTACTTCACTCATTCTTCGTGCTCAAAGACATTAAAAAGAGTGCGATTATTTTTTTATTCGTACTAATTTCATTTGTTGCTCTTGCTCAAACATCCAATAAAAAAAGAGTATTGGTTGTTCCTTACGGGCGGTTCGAGTTTGTTTCAGAATATTCGTTAGAAGAAATTGCAGAAAAAAATAAAACCACTGCTAATAATGTATTTCTAATTTATCAAAAAGCTATTTTAAATGCTTTTGAAAAACATGAAGATGAAAATTTTGAATTTGTTGCAGTTGATATGAAAACAATAATTCCATATCAAAAATTTATCAAATACAAATACGATAAATTTAACGGAAAACAATATTATGCCTCAGATTTAAAGACTTTTCCAACTGCTGATTTTACAGCTTTTCTTGAATCTCAACAAGCAGATTTTGTTTTGTTTCTTACATGGTACGACATTAAAAAACAATCATTTACCAGAAACAGGAAACATGAAAAAAGAAAAAGTTATGCTGGTCATTATATAGATTTTGACATTTATAATCTATTTAAAGAAAAAATTGTTGGTAAAGGCAAAGTAAAAGCTGAAGCCAGTATTCCAAACGATTTAGAAGTATCTTATAAATTATTGCGAACAAAAGAATTAGAAAGTGCTTATGACAATTTTATTAGCAAAATTGTTGAGCAGCTCAATAAACCCATTGAAAATTAATTAATATGATTTCTGCCATTCGATTATTTCTGTTGGTTTTTTGGACATTTTTCATGATGCTTTTCATACCAATTTTCATCATTCCCACCTTAAACAGACAATTTCCATTAATGGTTGCACGAACCATTTTCTCTCCTGTATTAATGTGGATAGCAGGAGCTAAAGTAACAACTTTTGGAAAGGAAAATGTTCCTAGAGATAGGCCCGTGATTTTTATTTCTAACCACTGTTCACATTTAGATATTGCTTGTTTGTGTGGAAGTTTACCAGTAAACCTACATTTTATTGGAAAGAAAGAATTAAAATGGATGCCTGTTGTTGGTTGGTACATGTTTGTTGTGGGTCATATTTTTATTGATAGAAGTAATAAGAAAAAAGCAATTGAAAGCTTAAAACACGCTGCAATAAAAATAAAAAATGGGAAAAGTGTGGTTTTATATCCAGAAGGGACTAGAAGTAAAACAGGAGAATTAGGAGTGTTAAAAAAGGGAGCTTTTCATTTGTCAATTATGGCAAACGTAGATATTATTCCGATACATATCAAAGGAACATTTGAAGTTTGGTCAACAAATAAATTAAAAATTACTCCTGGAGATGTAACGGTTAGAATAGGAAAACCCATTGATACTTCGAAATACACATCACAATCTATTAAAACGTTAATAGAAGAAGCAAGAACAACCATTTTGGCATTGAAAAATCAGTAGTTAGCTGATGCTAATAGACGATTAATGTTTACAATGGAATGTTTCCGTGTTTTTTCTTAGGCAAAACATCCACCTTATTCTCTAACATTTTAAA
>CAYRAD010000466.1:0-2173 GCA_964422135.1 uncultured Vicingus sp. | reverse complement strand
GTTCCCAAAGCAGACAACATCTGCCAACTGGTTCCATCGTAAGCTAAGGTAACTATTTGCCCTGCTTTAATATCGCCACCAGCAATATTAGTACCACCTCCTTCTTTTACAATGGGTTTAGCTCCTGACCCTGATACATTCATGGTTGCACCAGCATTAGATGCAACATTAGCTTTAAACGTTACCTTTAAACCACTAGTAAGCACAAATGCTCCCGGAATTGCTAATGTGTAACTTGTCCCCGTTCCGCCAGAAATAATTTCAACCTGTGCGTTAGTTATTATCGAAAACGATAACATTGATAGGGTTAGGATAAGAATTTTTACTTTCATAATCGTTGTTTTTTTAATCTCTCTATGAGCATTCTTTGTTCACAATTTATATTAATCTCTCTTTTATCATTTATTCAATTTCTACCTTAATAATACTTTTGCTGTACCACCAGCAATACCACTGGTTAAATAAACACCAATACTTGTTCCTGCACTTGGAGTTGAAACACCTTCTGCTTTACCAAGTGCAAAACTTGTAATACAATGTTGGCCGCGAGATACAGCAGCACCTCCAACATTAACAGTAACTACTCCAGAGATAGCTATTTTTGCAACCTGGTTACTATTAGCATTTTCTGTTACTACTCCAATTACAGAATAATCAGCCATTGTACTTGTTGTACTAAAAGTATTGTCATTAACTCCAACAATTACGATATCACCAGCAACACATGCTGCTCCTGTATTAGTAAGTAAAATAGTTACTGCATTATTTGATGCTACTGTTGTACCATCATTTAAACCTACATCTCCGTTTACATTCAATTTGCTATTTGTATTAAGTGTTCCTATTCCTACATTCCCGGTATTGTTAAAGTAAATACCCAAAGTGGATGTTTTTAAAGCATCTGTATAAAAACGATAGCCTCCTCTAAATCTAGAAGTAAATTGATTATCAGCACTAGAAAAAAGAGTAGGAACTCCACCTCCATCCCAATCACCCATAACAATAGCACCTAAATGACCTGCACTAACAGAACTACCAATAGCAATTGCTCTATTCCCTGCAACAGTATTGAGGCTTCCTAATGCACCAGCCATAAAACCTGTAACAGAATTTGTGGTACCTAAATCAAAAGTTCCTTCTACAGTCAACATTGCATCCGGAGCGTTTGTCCCTATACCAACATAATGATTTATTCCATCAACTGAAAATGTTGTACCATCAATACTAAACCCATTGGTAACTGTTGGCAAGAAAGAAAGGGCAAAGGCTTTTTGTGAAACCACTCTATTGGAAGTTAATGTATCAGAAGTATTATAAATATTTACTACTGCTGCTGGTGTTGTCCAAGTATTAACACCACCACCTTGCGAAGTTAAAACTTGACCTGCTGTACCAAAACTACCATTTACTTTTAATGCGTTGGTATAATTAATATTACCTACAACATCTAACTTTTCTGAAGGAGTAGTAGTTCCGATACCAGCATTACCATTTAAAGCAATGATAGAGTAATTGTTGGTTGCTCCACTAGCGGTAAAATATCCAGCAATATTAGAAGGAGCAGTACCTGTAACATCGGAATACATTCCGTACTTTGTTCCTCCTGCACCTGAATTTCCATTTAAAGTAGAACGAACTCCATATATTGTACTTCCTGTACCATTCGAACTCGTAAAATATCCTGCATATGAAAGACCAGTTGCTGTTGAATTATTTTGGCCAATAACACCAAAAGTTTGTCCTGAGCCAGATCCTTGAACTGAAAAAGAGGCTCCAACACCACTTGATGTTCCTGCAGCAGTTACAAGTGATTTTACCCCATAATTACTAGCTCCTCCTTGGGCAACAAAATACCCACCATTATTAGTTCCTAAGCCCATACTTAAACCATATACTCCATATTTTGTTCCTGCGTCTCCACCAGCCATTCCTTGTATGGCAAATTTACTTTCAGCACCATCAGATGTAACAATGGTTACTTGTCCTAAGGTACCTGCATTAACACCAGGTCCAGAAGTGCTATTCCAATTTCTTATATATAAATTAGGTATGTTTGAATTAGTGCTGGTCCAGTTGTTATATATTTGTCCACCTGTTACATGCAATTTTTGAGAAGGAGTATTAGTACCTATACCCACATTATCGGTTAGTGTCATTGGAAAAACTACACCTG
>CAYRAD010000465.1:0-2219 GCA_964422135.1 uncultured Vicingus sp. | reverse complement strand
TACCTTGATTAAAGAATTGAATTAGAGTGTAATTAACGGCCAGTACTGCATCCTATTTACTTTTCTTTTTTGTTAATATTATCACAGGATGCTGAAAATGTTTGACAAAGAAATCAGGAAACTTTTCTTCAAGATGGAACAATAAAGTAAACATTTTACTGCCAATTTTGTTATTTGGAAAAAATAGTTTCTGGACATTTGAGCCAAATGAACGCCAAGGTAGAATTTCAACATGAGCAATATCTTTGAATTGATACCACCATTCTATTGGATAACAATAATAATATAAACTGCCTTCTCTTTTTTCCCCAAAAAAAGTTAAACCAAATTTTTTCAGCAATCGTTTTATATGTCTAGCCATGCGGAAAGGAAAAGAAAAGATCGTTTTAGGATTACTATATACTATGATTACTGGTTTATTTTCTTTAGTTATATTTATCAGTTTTTTTACAGCTTCTTCTTGTTTGTTTTTATCAATATGATATATAGTGTGCAGGCTAATTGCACAATCAAAATAATTTTCTTCTAGTGGAATATCAAAAAAACTGCCCTCTAAAAAAACACCATGATCACCAATTTTATTTTTTGCACTTTCTAATGCCGAGGAAGAAAGGTCTATACAATACCTTTTATTAAAATTACTTGAATATTCCAAATATTCTGGATATTGAATGGGCCCCGATGCCATATCGAGTATATTTTCACCATATTCAGGTATATGTTTTAAAACTCGAAGTCGGCATTTGCTAACATACTCTTTAGAATGTTCTCTTAAGTCTTCCCATCTTCTTGCATCTTCTGTAATACCCTCTTTAGTTTCCCAACCTATTGTATTATAAAATTTAGAAACTCTATCTTCTGCGTCTTTCATCATGGCATTAATATTTCAACTTTTTATTTTCTTTTAATCACTGATTCTCTCAGTAGACAGTGTTAAGTGTAAACCTCAATTTCTCTTTTTGGTGGTAATGGCAAAAACATTTTCATAGTATTTCTATAGAAAAACATGAAAAATAGACCAAAAGTCAGAGTTCCTTTGTAAAAATATAAATTTAATTTAATCATTAAATAATGTGTTAATCCTCTATATTAAATTCTATTGATTTTGATCCATTATTATCAAATATAAATTTAACTTCTTTAAAATTCTTTAACCCTGTGCGCAATTTTTCCTGTTGTCTTTTTTTACAACAAAATAGAAAGAAACCTCCACCTCCAGCACCTAAAAGTTTTCCGCCCAATGCGCCATTATTTTTTGCCAAAGAATATATATCATCAATATCATTATTAGATATTTTATCAGATAGACTTCTCTTGAGCTTCCAGTTTTCATCTAGTGTTTTAGCAAAGCCTTCCAAGTCTGATTCATAAAGACAATTTTTCGTTTTATCAACTAATTCAGTTATTTGGACTTGAATATCAAATTTTGTTTGATCGTTTAATAAGTTATATTTTTAGTCATTGAGTACTTCAGATGCTCTGCGGGTAGTACCGGTATAAAACAGCAAGAGATTATCCTGCAACTGTTTAAAAGCCTTGTTTTTCATTTTTATCGGTTCAATTTTTACTTCTCCATTAGAAAGAAAGCGGATAATATTGAGACCGCCGTAGGCAGCCGCATACTAATCCTGTTTCCCAATTGGTTCTTTAAGTATATCAATTTCTATTTTGCATGCTTCTCGGGCCAATAATTCCGGGGATATCTGTTGGTTTATATAATTGTAGAGGGCATGCAATAAACCAACCGTATATGAGCTGGATGACCCCAAACCGGTTCCTGCAGGAATATCTGTAATGGAATTAATGTCAATGCCCTTTAAATTAAATTTCTCTAAGGCAGATCTTACAATAGGGTTTTTGATTTCTTCAACGTGATTTACTATTTCTGTTTTTGAATATTTTATCTGGATACGATTATCAAAATATTTGTGAATAAAAATATACATGTATTTATTTATTGTCGTACTGATTACACATCCGGGGGATCTGGAATAAAATTCTTATAAATCGCTATCACCACCAATAAAACTCATCCGAAAAGGTGTTCGAGTACCAATCATAATTTATTTTCTAAAACTTTATGAGCTTTTTTGTAGTCTGCGGGAGTTCCTATATCGATGAACAACTCATCGAACAGCAACGAACCAACTTTCAGGTCGTCAAGATTATTCACAACAAAATCATTAAATGAAAACTTGTATTGATTTTTAATTGATTTA
>CAYRAD010000464.1:0-2220 GCA_964422135.1 uncultured Vicingus sp. | reverse complement strand
CATGTATATCAATTGGGATAATGTTGGTTATTATAATTCACAAACTGATAAAGTAAATACATTTCAACTTATTATAACTGATGGTTCTGACCCTGTTTTACCAGCTGGAAATAATATTGCCTTTTGTTATGGCGATATGCAATGGACAACTGGTTCTGCATCAAGTGGTGTAGGTGGTTTTGGAGGAACTCCTGCTACAGTTGGTGTAAATAAAGGGGATGGGGTTAATTTTATCCAACTTGGTCGTTTCGATCAGCCTGGTGCAGCTTATGATGGTGGTGGTGGTTTAAATGATGGGGTTAGTTGGTTAGATAATCAATCTTTTTTCTTTAATGTTTGTAGTGGGACGAATATTGCTCCTATAGCTAACTTTACTCCTGCTGTTTTTAATGGCGGTGGTTCTTGTGATACACTTAGAATTTGTGGTAATAATGACACGCTGTTAATTAATTCTCTTTTTTTATCTCCAGAAATTGGAGAAACAACTACTGTCTCTGTTAATTTATATGGTACACCTGGTTTTACCGTATTAAACAATACCCCTGGTAACCCTGCAAATGCAACAGTAGAAATAATCGCTTCCTCAGCAAATGCAGGACTGAACACCATTACCTACACAGCAACAGATGATGGAACACCGATACAGACAACTATCGTTAATTTAACAATTTTTGTAGATACCAATGGCTTAGCTGCTTTTAATCCTGTTATAAATGGTAATCTTGAATTTTGTGCTGGAAGTGGAGGAACTACACTCAATGTTAGTCCGACCAACTATGATTCTTACATTTGGAATACAGGGTCAATAGATACCACTATATCTGTAACAACTGGTGGTGAATATTGGGTAACCTCAGGGTTAAATGGTTGTTATAAAACAGCAAGTGTAGATGTTGTTGAAAACCCATTACCAACACCTGTTATTACTGGTGACAATACTTATTGTTTAGGTGATAGTGTTTTGTTAAATGCAACATCAGGTTACAACTCTTACGTATGGAACACTTCTGTAAATGACACACTTGATAGCGTATATGTTACTCAAGGGAATTATACAGTAACAGTGACTGACACAAATGGTTGTCAAGGCACTTCATCTCCGTTTGCTGTTAACCTTTTTAATAATGCGATAACCATTATAGGAGACACAAGCTATTGTATAGGGGATAGTGTATTGTTAGATGCTGGATCAGGTTTTGATTCTTATCTATGGAGCTCTGGAGATACAACCCAAACAGTGTATGTAACTCAAGGTACTTATTCCGTTGAAGCATTCCTTGGTCAATGTAGTGCAATAGATTCTCATACTGTTAGTCTTATAAATGTTCCTATTCCTGTTATTACTGGAAATTCATCTTATTGTGTTGGAAGTTCTGTTACTTTAGATGCTGATAGTATTGGTACTGGCTATAGTAGTTTTTCATGGGACACTTCTCCTACACAGTCATCTCAATCTATTAATGCAACACAAGGGACTTATACCGTAACGGTAATGTTAAATGGCTGTCCTGCAACTTCTCTTCCATTTATAGTAACTGAAAACCCATTACCAACACCTACCATTTTGGGAGGAAATTTCCATTATTGTGCAAATGATAGTAACGGAATAACCCTATCAACTCAAAATTCTTATAGTTCATATAATTGGTCGAATGGCAGTATTAATCCAACTATTTTAGCTGTTACAAGTCCTCCTAGCTATACTGTTACAGTTACTGATTCTATTGGTTGTCAAGGAACATCATCACCTGTTTCTGTTACCAGTTCTAGTCCAAATAATAATATAACAGGCGTTACAGGATTTTGTCCTGGAGAAACAATAACAATTAGTGCAGACCCTGGATTTTCTTCATATTTATGGAATACAGGAGAAGCTACAGAAAACGTTACTGTGGGAGCTGGAATTCACAGCGTCACAGTTACAGATGCCTTTGGTTGTTCAGATAATGATACCATTACATTAACCCCTAACCCTGCTCCCGTAGCAAGTTATGTGGTTTCTCCAACTCCTCCATCTCAATCAAATCAACCAATAACATTTACAGATGCATCAACTGTGAGCTCTGGTAATATTATTTCATGGAATTGGAATTTTGATGTGACAACTATCGGAGGGGCAAATCCTTCAGCAGCGATAACACAAGGTCCTCATGTGGTAGAGTTTAATTTACAAGGAAACTATGTTATTTCATTAGAAGTTGTTTCTGATGGTAATTGTGT
>CAYRAD010000463.1:0-2220 GCA_964422135.1 uncultured Vicingus sp. | reverse complement strand
CCTCATGCCATTCTTTGCCTTCAAATAGTAAGGCTTCTGCTTCTCTTCTTCTTATTAGACCTTGTAAAACCTTTCCACCAGCTTTATTCCATCTTTTTATTTGTGCTGGTACATCATTCCAATCTGGATGTGAACTATTTAACACTTTTAACAAAGTTGAACTTTTTAAATTAGCTGGTCCAAGATTAAATACCCATGAAACCATAGCATCAAATTCGTTTTGTTTTAAATTAGTTTTAACCAAGTCATTTATATAACCTTCGTATTCTTCCATTTCGTGTAATAACAATTCATCAGCTTCTTCTTGGGTAATAGTATCACCCTCTTTAACACTTTTAGTTGAACCATAACCTATTGTCCAAACTTCTGCTGCACATTTGTAAGCTTCAAGTTCACAACCTTCAAATTTTTTAATTAATGATAAACCCTCTTGTGATATATTCATATTATTCTCCTTTGTCGCTGGTATGAGATGCTCCGAAATAAAACGAAATAATTGCACTTGCTAACCCTCCTAAATAACCTAACACTAAATTTATAAGTGCTTCAGAATTTTGTTCTGGTGGTTGTAAAGTAACTAAAAATATATAACCTAAAAAACCACCTATGGTAAATAAACCTATAATACGGGCAGTCCAGTCTTTGCTAAACATACCTCTAGCATTTTGTTTATCTGCTACTTCTAACTTAAATACATCTACATCAAGTTCTTTCATTTGTACTTCAAACTCTTGTTCAGCTTTTTTAAGTTCTAGCATTTGCTCTGGTGTAGCATTTTGTATAGCTTGTTGTATAGATTTTTGGTCATTAGATACGCCTAACACTTCAGCTATTTTACCCATAGCCATTCCACCTAAAGGTCCACTAATTGCTGTGCCTAATGTTGGTGCAACAGCACCTACTATATTTTTTAATATTGCTTTCATAAAATTCCTTTAATTAATCTATTGTATATATTTGTATTGGTTTTTCTTTACCTTTTACATATATACTTTTTAATTCTTTTAATATTATTTCAGAACTAAAATTTTCTACATGAATTGTATTATATCCAATAACAATATCTTCTCCAACTTCCTTTGTAGAGCTTTCAAGCCTAGCAGCAAGGTTTACTGCATCACCTATAGCGGTATAATCAAACCTAGTTTCGCTTCCCATATTGCCTATAACAGCATATCCAGTATTAACACCTATTCCTATTTCAACACCTAAATTAGCTTTTTTAATATTTTCTTGTATTTCTTTAGCACATAACACAGATAAAGTTTCATGGTCTGGAAGGTCAATCGGTGCGTTAAAAATAGCCATCATGGCATCACCAATATATTTATCTACCATACCGCCATACTTTTTAACTGCATCTGCTTGTATAGTAAGTGCTTTATTCATTATTTCTGTTACTTGTTCTGGTTCTAACTTTTCAGACATTGCAGTAAAACCTCTTACATCTGTAAATAAAAATGTACAGTATCTTCTTTCACCACCTAATACTAAAGAATCTGGGTTATCTTGTAATTTTTTAACTTGTCTTGGGTCAAGATAATGTTCAAATTGTTTTTTAATTTGTTGTCTTAATTTGTATTGTTCTCTAAATCTTAAATAAAAACCTATTGATGCTGTTATAAACTGTGAAATTAATGTCCAACTTACATCTATTAGTATTCCACGCTGGATTAGATAATGTCCAAAAAATATTGTTAAAAAGAATAATATACTGGTAAATGTTATTCCTAGCGTCATTCCAAAAATATTTACACATAACCAGACAAAAGTTACTGTTATCACTAGAATTAATAATTCAACTGCTAAATGCCAATCAGGAATATAAGGACTGTCTTGTATTAAAATTGATTCTGCTAATGCTGCTTGTATTTTATGTGGTTCTAATAATCCAACTGGTGTAGCTATTTGAGGAAATACGCCATTTGCAGTAACACCTACAAAAACAAACTTTCCATTTACATTCATCTCTTGTAAATTAGTTTGTTCTGTATCTATCCAACTAATCCATTTACGACCAAGACTATCTGTTTTAACAGGTGGTATTCCTCGTATTGATATTTCTTCTATACCATTATCATTAGTTTTTATAATATATGTTTTTACACCAAACAAAGCTTTGTATATTTGTGTACCAAAACTAGGAATCCAATTATTATCAGGTGTTTTTACTAAAAGAGGTATTCTTCTTACAAGTTGGTCAACTTCGGTGGGAGCAAT
>CAYRAD010000462.1:0-2243 GCA_964422135.1 uncultured Vicingus sp. | reverse complement strand
AAAGCAAGCGATAACTTTACTGTAAAGATGAGTATTGGTTTTGCTTTATAAGTGTTACTCCAAAAAATCTGATTATATAAACTTAATTATAAATAAAAAAGAGATCACTTATTCCACTTTTTACTTATTAACCACCATCTTACCCGTACAAGAAGTGGATGTGCTAGTTGAATTACAGTTTATAGCACACCATTCTAAAATCCATTGTGTTGATGTTTCGCTAATATAAAGCGTTCCACTTGTAGATAAAAAGTTGTTACCATTTATTGGTATAAAAGTTAATAACGCTTTGCCTGCGGTTGGGAATGGGTTTTGTTCTAATCCATATGTTCCCGCTGCTATTACGTTTCCTAGTTTGACGTCCATATCTCCACCTAGTGGATAACTTGCGACTACGCTGCAATTTACTTGTTGTAAATCATTGGATAAAACTGAGTTTAAGCTAAGTGTTGTTAATCCCGGAAACACATTGGGGGTGCATACTGCTTGATTGTTGGTAAGAGTACTTGTGCAAGGCGAAGGATAACTTATGTTGCCACCACCTCCACCACCTCCACCACCATTGTTATTTGTTGTTGGTGTTACAACTGGTGCTGGTGCTTCTTCATCTTTGCCACAACTGCTTATAATAAGCGTAATACTTATCATTAATATTAATAAATGTTTTATTTTTTTCATGGTTTTATTATTCTTTATAATATGGATATTATGATAAATGTAGCTGTTTTATAATAGAAATGCAATAAATAGCACATTTTTTATTTATCGGTCATATTTTGAAGGTGAGTGGTATCTTTTTGCCTTATTCACGAATTTTTTGTTAAAAATAATTGAGATTTGAAATACTTGTATGAATGAAAAAACTTGCATTCATTTTAAAAAATGTTACTTCAGATAATTTTTATTTTTCACAATAATCTCTTTGGTCATGGATTTAATAATTTCCCCAGCTTGCATTATTAATGCTTCGTCAGATGGAAAGGGGATAGGCTTAGTGTTTAGCTCTTTTTGAGTTTCAGGAGTTAAGGCCTCAACATTTCCATAAGGAATGGTGTATCTATTTTCAAAAAGAGCATCAGCAGCAATGGGTTCTGATTTAAATTTTGAGTCTGTAGCATTGTCATAGTATTCTAAATCTCCAGCAATATGAGCGGCTTTATTTTGTTGAAAACGAACTACTTTACAGGTAATGGTTTTATATTTAGGTATTTTAATATCATTTCCTAAACTATCTTTTTTTACATTTCCATTAGCATCTAAAACGTAATCAAAACCATCGGATACTTCTTTGTTTTCAATGGTGGTGTTTTGAGCAACTTTATCTGGAGCAACATCAATTAATTTTAAATTTAAAATAATAGAATAATGATAAAGAATGTTGGTGTCAATGTAAGAATCGTAATTGGTCCATTGCTTATCCAAATCGTTTACATCTATGTTTTGTATTTCTTCCATCAACACCTGAGGAACTAACATTTTAGTGTTGTCTTCAATTCTAAAAAACACGTTGGTTATCCCTGCCATTTTTGCTGTGGCTACTTTTTCTTTTACATCTTTATAGTTTGGATTGTATTTCATTGCTTCACTATATCTTTCAAAAGCTTTTCGAGCATCAAATCTGTTGTTTTTTAACATCAATTCTTCTCCTTTAGCATAGGCATATTCAGTTGCATTTGATTTTGCATTGGCTATTTCTCCTGTGAAATCATGTTCTTCATAATTTATTCCAACTGGAGGTAGTGATGCAGCTAAATCCTGACGACCTTTCATTCTTGTATAAATTTGATAAATCTTGCTCCAATTAGCAGGATCTCCGAGTTGTTTTAACCGATTTACCTCTGTGTTATCTTGTTCATAAGCTAAACGATATGCACTGTTAAAAGTGTCAACTTCTTCAAATTTTCCAGGACTTTTTTTAATCTTTTTAGCTGATTTTTTTAATGCAGCATCATAATTTCCATTCTCTAATTGTTTAGAGGAAGATTTACAGGATGCTATCAAAATTATAAGGATTAAGAAAGGAGCTAATTTTTTCATACTAAATATTTATGATTTAAAAAACAAAGATTGAGCCAAATAAAAATTTAAAGTAAATGTAAAAAAATTATCTAATTAATGTAACTGTTCCATACATTGTTCCTGGTTTGCCAGATAGGGCCTTAAATTTTACTTTCCAAACATAAGTTTCAGTTTTTACAGGGCTTCCTTTGTAAATTCCATTCCAACCTTTCGTTTTATCTTTG
>CAYRAD010000461.1:0-2270 GCA_964422135.1 uncultured Vicingus sp. | reverse complement strand
TCTATATAGCACACATTTAAAAACACAACAGCATATCGGAAGCTTATCCTATGTCGGTTTTTTTTTGCAATCTATCGAAAAGCTTAACGAAAGTTACAGAGGACTATTTGATGTCGAAATCGGAAACGATGAGCAAAGAAGCGAAAGCAATAATGTTGGAGGTGACGGAGGATTTACCGAGCATTGGGGGTGGATTGTCACGCTCGATAACCTCTGTAATGGAGACTTTACAAAACGACCTTTCTACGAAAAAATGAACGTAATTGAATTTTTAAATATATGTGCCTTTGTTAAAGATAAGCAACGTTTTGAGGAAAGGCAATTAAGAATAGCACAATTGAAAAATGGAGTTAATTAATAAAAATAGTACAATTACTGACATTCTTTTAGATTTTGGAAACGAAATGCAAAGGGAAATGAAAAGTAATTTAAAATCTTCGGGGGCAATAGCTTCGGGAGAACTATTTCAAAGCATAAAATTCAATGCTAAAATAATGGGTACTAATTTTGTTTTTCAGTTAGATATGGGTGTTGAATATTGGGAAGCCGTTGATAAGGGGAGAGATCCTTCTAAAAGTGGAGGTGGTAAAGGTGATTTATTTAAAAACATTTTAAAGTGGGTAAGTCAAAAAGCAGCTTTCGGAGGGTTTTCAAATGTTAAAAATATTAAAGACATTTCAACACGAAGGGGGCTAGCTTATGTTATAACAAGAAAAATAAATAAAAAAGGAACAAAAGGGAATAAGTTCTTTTCAAAAGTTGCCACTAAAGATAGATTAAAGAAGTTACAAAGAGACCTTTCAAATGCTTCTGCAAAAGATTTTCAAATGATTATCGATCACACTGTTAATGGTTTTAAAGGAATAAATACATAAAATGGCAATTACTATACATACAACACCTAAAGCATTTGCACCTATTTATAATAAAATGGAGTATCTTGTGAGCAGCACAAATAGTGCCTTGACTAACTTTAGTTATTTAGTAGATGTGTACATAAATGGTAGTGCTACAAAAAATGCTCGGCTAAGAATACCTCCTACACCTGTAACTAGCTACGGAATAGTTGACATTCATCGAATTTTAGAAGCGACACTTTCGAGTGACATCCCTGACACAAAAAGTATTTTAGGGGTAAATGACACACTCAATAGTGATTTGACATACATTGTAAAATTCGGAGAGGAATACGATGTTGCTGGGGTGTTAACTCAATTCGCAGATTTGACAATTGACACAACAAAAAACGCAATAGCTTCAAGTGTTACAAAGCGAGACTTCATCAATTGGGATATTACTCAATACGAGCTAGATGGAGTTGGTAAGCTATTTTTAACATCTATGCCGAATAATCAAAACGTTAGTATTTTAGATTATGGCTACCTTTATTTTAAAGAGGCTAATCCAATTGCAAGTATAGATGTTATGACTTATGATTTGTTAGGTAACACTTTAGCATCATATAAAATAAGTCCAACTGGTACTACTCTTTTTCAATATGTAGCTAGTGCTCCAGCATCTTTAAACAACATTAAAAACACCAACTTAATAAGTGGAGCACAGCCTATTATTACCTCCAATGTGGGAAGCTATGACATAAAAGTTTTAGATGCTATTGGGGTTGTGTCCGAAACAAGGACTTTTTTACTGAAAGAACCTTGCAAACTAAATGCAAATAGAGTGATTTTTCAAAATAGGTTAGGGTTCTTTGATTCGTTTACTTTCTTTAATGGAGATTCTTCGACCATTAACATAGAAAAAAAACAATATAAGAAGCAAGCTGACAATGTTGTCGGCACGAATATTATTTACTCATTAGGTAACAGAGAGAAAGTAACATTTTTTACAAAAACATCCGAGACAATAAAATTAGTAAGTGATTGGATTTCCGAAGAAGAAGATAATTGGTTAACAGAGTTAATTGAAAGCCCAGAAATCTATTTAATGGAAGCTGACACTTTAATCAGTGTAGCATCTATAAAGGCAACAAGCCACAAAGCAAGAAAACACGTAAACGAAAAGTTATTTAATTTAGAAATTGAACTAGAAATAGGTCACGATAATTATAGGCAACGTGGTTAAAGAGAATCTAATAATAAATGGTGTAAGCATACCATTATCGAAAGGGATAAATACTATTTTAACCTACTCGATCAATGACATCGCAAAGCCTGATAAGAGGAAAGCTTCGTTTAGTAAAACCATAACGCTTCCGAGTTCAAAAATTTTAGATGAGATACTAAATTTTATTTTTGAAATCAACATCGACG
>CAYRAD010000460.1:0-2279 GCA_964422135.1 uncultured Vicingus sp. | reverse complement strand
CTTTTTACGATATCGAATATTTATTTACGGTTAATGAAGATGTTTTTGACCCACCTCCCAAAGTAAAATCGGCAGTAATTCGTTTAACTCGAAACCAACAAATGAAGTTGGCTTGCGATGAAAAGCAGTTTAAAGTGATTGTAAAAATGGCGTTTAATCAGCGAAGAAAAATGATGCGAAAATCATTAAAAAGCTTATTGAATGAATCCAATAAAGATGCTGAAATTTTAACCAAACGCCCTGAACAATTAAGTGTTGAACAATTTGTTGAATTAACTAATTTATTGGTTTAACATTTCCATTTTCAAAATAGAAGATTAAAAAAACTACGGCAATAAATCACCGTAGTTTTACAATAAAAAACATAGTTATTATAACTAATTATCTTTTAGTTAATTTTTCTGAATAAGCAATTCCAGTTTTTGATAATAATACCAAAATGTAATCGTGTAAACAACGAATTATTGGAAAGCTAACCTTCAATAAACGACCATGGTGGATGAGCTAGTCTAAATTTTTAATTTGACATCCATTTCGGAATCGAACTCAGGTTAGTAGCTATATGATAATTACGTTGCAGTTTTCTACAGCTCAATTTGTAGCGTTGACGAATATGTTTTAATTTCACTTTACAGCCCTTTCATATAATTTTGTAGCTTTGCACAGCAAAAAAACGAGTTGCCATGCATTTCGAACTAACCAATGATTTCTTAGACAATCTCAATACTGCTGTTATTAGCAATAATGAGGCTGAAGTATTGGGTTTAATCGATGGATTTCATCCAGTTGATATTGCAGAAATTTTAGAAGAGCAAAGTTTAGAGGAGGCAAAATCATTTTATTTTTTATTACCAGAAGAACTCAGGGCAGATGCTTTAGTAGAGCTCGATGAAGACGTTCGAGAACGATTTTTAGATGAAATTTCATCGAAAGACATTGCTGGAAAGATAATCAATCAATTGGACTCTGATGATGCAGCAGATGTTATCGGTGAATTGTCTGAAGAGAAGCAGGATGAGGTAATTTCGCACATTGAAGACTTAGATCAAGCGAGCGATATTATAGATTTATTAAACTATGATGAGGATAGTGCTGGTGGTTTGATGGCAAAAGAGTTGGTTAAGGTTAATGTTGAGTGGGATATTGCTAAATGTACTAAAGAAATTCGAATCCAGTCGGAAGAGGTTGAAAACATGTACACCGTTTATGTGGTGGACAATAAGGAGATATTAAAAGGGAGAATTTCATTAAAAAAACTGATACTTGCCAAAGAGAGCAAGAAAGTAAAAGACATATACAATGTTGAATTAATATCAGTTAAGGTAGATGCGGAGAATGAGGAAGTTGCTCAAATAATGGAGAAATACGATTTAGTTGTTGTCCCAGTTGTTGATGAAATAGGAAGGTTGTTGGGAAGAATTACTATTGATGACGTGGTAGATGTAATGAGGGAAGAAGCAGAAAAGGATTACCAAATGGCTTCTGGTATCTCTGAAAATGTAGAGTCTTCTGATAGCGCATGGGTTCTAACAAGAGCACGACTGCCATGGCTGTTGGTTGGTCTGTTAGGTGGAATTATGAGTTCAAAAATTATAGGCACTTACGAATCTCAAATTCAAATTCATCCCGAAACAGCTTTTTTTATTCCTTTAATTGCCGCAATGGGAGGTAATGTGGGTGTTCAAGCTTCAGCGCTGGTAGTAAAAGGCTTAGCAAATAATTCCTTAGGTTTAAAAAAAGGAATCTTGTCTCAAATTTTCAAAGAAATTTATGTGGGTTTAATCAATGGGATTGTTTGTTCAGGGATAATTTTCTTGTTCAACTTCTTTTTTGCAGACAATTTTTCTTTAGCCATAACTGTTAGTACAGCATTAATGTCTGTTATCTTTTTTGCAGGTATTTTTGGAACCGTTGTTCCTTTGTTATTAAACAAATATAAAATAGATCCTGCATTAGCAACAGGTCCTTTTATTACAACTACCAATGATATTTTTGGCACTTTCTTATACTTTTATATCAGTCATTTAATGTATGCTCTCTAAACCACATAAAGTTTTATTTCTTGACACAGTTCATTCAGCTTTAGAAGAGCAATTAAATGCGCTTGGATTTTTATGTGAATATGATTTTACTTCCCAAAAACAAAAAATAGAGGAGAAGATAGGAGATTATTTTGGGGTAGTAATTAGAAGTAGAGTTTCAATCGACCAAACATTTTTAAAAAAAGCAATCAATTTAAAATTTATTGCACGATCCGGTGCAGGGTTAGAAAATATTGA
>CAYRAD010000459.1:0-2284 GCA_964422135.1 uncultured Vicingus sp. | reverse complement strand
TCAAGAAATTGTTGAATTGGAAAATGAAATTGCCAGATTAAAAGTTGAATACGCAAAAATTATTTTTTATGCTTTTAAGCATCGTAGCACTTACGATAAAATGATGTTTGTGTTTGCCTCAAAAAATGTTAATCAGGCATATAAACGGTTAAAATATATACAACAATATTCCGACTATAGAAAAAGTCAGGCTGATGAAATAGTAAAAAATCAGACTAATTTGAAAATTAAAATTGATGAACTTAAACTCACCAATCAAGAAAAGACAATATTGGTTTCTTCACAAGAGCAAGAAAAACAAAATTTAGACATAGAAAAAACACAACAAGAATCAATTGTTCAAAAATTACAAGGAAAAGAACAAGAATTAAAAAATGAGCTACAAAAACAGCAACAAGCTAAAAGAAAGTTAGATAAAGCTATCAAACGAATTATTGAAGAAGAAATTAGAAAAGCTCGTGAGGCTGCTAAAAAAGCAGGAAATACGACAAAAGGATTTCCAATGACTCCAGAAGCATTAAAGCTTTCTAACTCTTTTGCTTCTAATAAAGGCAAGCTGCCTTGGCCAGTTTTGCAAGGAGTTATTACTGCAAAATTCGGAAAACACCCACACCCTGTTTTAGAAGGGATAGTTATTAATAACAACGGTATTGACATTAGTACTACAGCAGGTTCTATTGCAAGAGCAATTTTTGAAGGAGAAGTAAGCTCCATTGCCATTATTCCTGGAGAGGGAAAAGTAGTAATGATCAGACACGGAGAATACCTGAGTGTTTATTCGTATATGACTGATGTTTATGTGAAAAAAGGAGACCATATTACTACGAAGCAAGAATTAGGTTTATTGGTAAATACAACTGGAAAAAGTAAAACTCAGGTTCATATCGAAATATGGAAAGGCATGACTAAACTAAATCCTGAATATTGGATTTTAAGACGATAAGTTATGAGTTCTTCAAAATTTACTACTCTTGTTGGTATCCCTAAAGCAGATTTTAATTTAACTCATCAACAAACCATTTTGCTTTTTGGCTCTTGTTTTACTGAATCTATTGGGCAATATTTATTAAACAATAAATTTGATGTCACTATCAACCCTAATGGAATTATTTACAATCCAATTTCTGTTATCAATGCTTTACAAAGAGTTATTGAAAACCAACATTATTCAGAGCATGAATTGCTTCAACTCAAAGAAAAATGGATTAGTTTAAACCATCATGGTCGTTTTTCAGGTTTTAAAAAAGATGAATGTTTAAACAACATTAACAATTCGTTAAACCAGGCTCATGAAAAATTTACCAAAGCCAAAACGTTAATTATCACTTTTGGTTCGGCTTGGGTTTACGAATATCCCAATTTCGGAATTGTTGCCAATTGTCATAAAATACCAAACAAACAATTTAGCAAGAGGTTGTTATCGGTTAAAGAAATTTTAACGGCTTTTGATGCAATTAAAGAAACTATCAAGCATTTAAATATTGTTTTTACTGTTAGTCCTGTTCGACATGTAAATGATGGTTTACACGAAAATAACCTTAGTAAAGCTGTTTTACATTTAGCAATCAACAACATTATAAAACAAAACAACAATTGTTCTTATTTTCCGTCTTACGAATTGATAATAGACGAATTACGCGATTACCGATTTTTTAAGGACGACCTAATTCATCCAACCAAAATGGCAGTAAGTTATGTTTGGGAAAAATTTGCTGATTGCTATTTTGATGAAGACACTAAACTGTTAAACGAAGCCATTCAAAAAGTTCGTCAAGCGGCAAATCACCACCCTTTTAACCCCAAAAGCGAAGTACATCAAAAATTCGTTAAGTCATTTTTATTTACCATCACAAAAATTCAGGAAGATTTTCCTTTCTTAGATTTTGAGGAAGAGAAAATGAAACTCACAAAAGATTAAGCTATTTGTCTTTTGGTGGGTTGGCAAAACAAAAAAATCAGCAAGTGTGCACTAGATTTTACTCGGTTTCAGCTGTTCCTTAAGACACATCGTTTACACAAGTAAAAGGTTTTGATGAACAAAAAATAATGCCTTTAATTGATGAAAAATAATTATACCAAATAATCACTAATGTTAAGCTTGTCTCTAAATATGAAATAAGCTGCACCCAATAAACAAAGCATTGCCCATAAGTAATCTAGCTTTATTCCTTTACCCATAAAAACGATAGAAAAAGGAATAAACATGATTAGCGACATACCTACTTGCATAATTTGAAGTTCTGAAAGTGTTAAAATTTCACTTCCAATTCTATTGGCAGGTATA
>CAYRAD010000458.1:0-2295 GCA_964422135.1 uncultured Vicingus sp. | reverse complement strand
CTTGTTTGTCAGGGTTCCTTTTCATTGAAAAGGTTGCGATCCAATTAGGATCTTTTGGTTTTTGAAATTCAGCCATATATATTAACCTCCATTAAATTGCTGGTTTCTATTTAAAAAGGCTTGTTTTAATTTTTCATACCTTTCTAAATCTTGTTTCTTTAGCTCTGCTAAAAAATTCTTATTTTGACTTGCTATCTGATCTAAGTTTGCTTGATGACTAGCGTTTTTAATTCTCTCTTCAATGATAGTTGCTTGGTTTAAATCAACACCATTATTTTCATTATAGTTTTGTTTTTTATTATCTAGTTCTACGTCTGAATAAACTTCTCCGTGAATACCAAGAGCTTTTAATATAGCTCTATCAACGCTGCGCTTTTCAGCAACTGCTACTGGGTAGGGAAAATCGTTATTTAAAGGAGATACTTCTCCAAGTGAATAAAATGTTTTGGCATTGTATTTAGCTCCAGCTTTAACTACTGCACAACCTTTTTCTAAATTACAATGTATTAAATTAATATCAGTTTCAATGCCGTATAAATTTGCTAATTTTTCTACTTCTAAATGTTTAATTGCATATTTACTTGGACCAATCTTCCACATACCACCATTTGCTTTTAGTTTAGCAAGATAAGGTTTAAGTGTGTTTAAATGTATTACTTTAGACATAAGAACTTTCTGATAGCCAGATGTATGAATGAAGGGAAAGATTACTGCCGTAATAAAAACCCTTGTCTAACATCTCTGTCAAACGCATCTGGCTACCATCATTAGTAAAGACATGACTTATAACTAAGAGGGAGATAAGAAAAACAATCAATATAAGGAGCAAACCTTTTGAATTGTTTTTTTCCTTTACTAATTTTTTTTTAAGCAGCCACATTTGCGGATTTATGGTTAATGTATCTCGTTTCATATCATACCCCACAGTTTCATTGCTGCTTGCTTGTGATCCCCTAAACCATTCCAAAAGAAATGTTCAAAATCACACGGAATATCTTGATGCCAAGTAGTTTTGCCAGCGTGGTTTTCCATAACTCTTTCTCTACGCTTTGCAACTATTGCCATTTTATTTAATTGTAATTGTAAATTTTCTGGTTTTAAATCATCACAATTTTCTGAAGTAAAAACATTATAATCTTTTTCAGAAAGAACTAATAAATGTGGTTTCTTTTTTTTATTATTTGCTAACCAATAAAAAGCAACTTGTAAGATATGATCTTGCCAACCTAAATAACCTTCATCTATTTTAGGTAAAGAATAATTAGATGTACCATCTTTTTTGGGTCGGTTTTTCTTTCGCCATTTAGTTTTTATTTCAACAAAATTATTTTCATCTTCTATGTCTATTCTACCAATACAAGGCAAAATACAATTAGGTAACTCTAAACTAACAGATCTTTCACATTCAATAGGAGATTTTAATCCTACTTCTTTTAAACCAAATTTTAATTGTTGAAATGTTAATGCTAAACCTTGTCTATTTATTTCATGCTGCGCTTTATCAGCTTCGTTAGCTGGATCATATAAAGTAAATTTTTCTATAATTTTATCAAATACTTTTCTTTGTGGCGGAATAGGGTTTTTAACTAAACCTTTTCCCTTAACATATTCCCAAACAAAATTTCCAAATTGTAATTGCGCCATGTCGCCAATACAAACACCACTAAACATTTTAGAATTTATAGGTAGCTCACGTCTTTCTTCTTGGGATAAATATAAATATTTGTAACTCCAAATATCATCATTAGAATTTATTTGTGAAGGTGAGTGATGGTTAATACCATAAAGCTCAACCCACTTAGGTAATTCTTTTATATTGTCTAAAAAATCGTCTTTTTCCATAAACCGAATCAACAGAACAATTAGTAAACATTTGTAGATTCTTGTCAATACAATATATGGATATATCCATATTGGTATGGATGCTAGGTTTTAGTAATTTATAACAACTCTGGATAGTATGTGGCTTTTTCTGGTACGCAAATATCAATATCTTCTGCGTTAAATTTTTCGCAATTTTTATTAACTGGTTTTCTTGTAATTGGATTTATAATTTTTAAAGTACCATCATCATTAGTTTTAACAATTCCTAAAGTATCATTATTTGATCCAGTTTTTTTTTTCCATTTTTTTGAAGGAGTAACAAAACAAACTTTATTAATACTTATACTACTAAATTTATTAGCTTGATTTGGAACATCAAATAAATATATTTTTTTATGGTTTTCTGTACCTGGAGCCACAAATTCAATAGCTTTTACATTGGGTTTATAATAATCATAAGGTACTAATATA
>CAYRAD010000457.1:0-2296 GCA_964422135.1 uncultured Vicingus sp. | reverse complement strand
GAATCCACCATCCAAAGGGTGATATTTTCCATTGTTTAAAAAAAAGCGATAAGGGATTTAAAGGTTTTAGTGAAGCGTATCTAACTTCTATAAAGAATGGCGAAATAAAGGGATGGAATAAGCATAAAATGATGACCTTGAATCTTGTTGTTCCATTTGGTGATGTAACTTTTGTTATATACGATGAGAGGGAAAAGAGCAGCTCAAAAAGAGAATTTTTTAAAGTCTCACTATCACAAACAAATTATCAAAGATTAACTATTCCACCTGGATTATGGCTGGCCTTTAGAGGAAATGGAAATAGCACAAATTTAATTTTCAATATAGCCAATATAGAACATGATCCGAACGAAATTGAAAAAATGAACCTGGATAAAATTCCATATAATTTTGATTCTGATTGAATAAAGTACTGATAACTGGCGCATGTGGATATCTTGGTGCAAGATTATGTAAGCACCTCGCAAAAGAGGGGTATAGGGTAACCGCATTTGATAATTATGATCCTTCTGCGCATAGTCAATGGATATCATTGATGGATGAAGTTGTTGTAGGAGACATTCGCGATGAATCTACGATTTCTGATTTAGCTGATAGAAACTTCGACGTTGTTGTTCATTTAATTTCACTTGACCATCATAAATCAGACTCTTCTCCTAATTTTGTCTCATCAATTAATGTAATGCCAACGTGGAACTTGTTAGATAAGCTTACACAAAATGGATTAGATAAATTTATTTATTTTTCGACAATCCATGTTTACGGTAAACTACCAAGAGAAACTATAAATGAAGATTATCCTCCAAATCCTTTAAATGCTTATGGGTTAACCCATCTTTTATCAGAAAATATTTGTAACTACTATAATAATAAAACGGATACAGAATGTATAAATGTGAGATTGTCAAACAGCTATGGGAGTCCTGTTTTTAAGGAGAATAATTGCTGGTGGCTGGTAATTAATGATTTGTGTAAAATAGCAATAGAAAATAATGAAATAAGATTAAAATCGGATGGCTCACCCCAAAGAGATTTTATCCATGGAAATGATGTTGTAAGGGCAGTTGATTCATTGGTTAAAATTGAAAATATCAAAGGGAATAATACTTTCCATATTGCATCCGGTCAAACACTAACAATCTTGGAATTAGCTTATAAGGTAAAAACTGTTTTCGCTCAACGATATAAGAAAGATATTAATATTATTTTACCTGACAATTCAATTTCAGAATACCCGGCCCCGGACAGTTCAAAGGATATTTATAGGTGCGTAATTTCTACAAATAGGTTGAAAAATTCGGGGTTTAAACAAGAAATAGATTTAGAATCGGGGATTAACAAGATTTTAAAGTATTTAACGAATGGAGTACAATAAATGGTAGAAAAAGATTCTGAATGGATATTACCGGAGAACCTTAAAAAGCAGGAAAAGAAATCACGAAAACTTATAGATGAGGGTAAAGGCAATACGGATCATGGGGGTGATTTTGGTTCTTATTATGCCTACAGAAAAGGAATTAATCATGATTATATCAAATGGCATGCTTATTCAAATGATCACAAAGCGCTTGCCTATGCAAAGAATCTTCAAGCCTTTATAAAAAGTATGAATCTAAAATTAGAAGGAAAAATACTGGATGTGGGCTGTGCCATCGGAGTAATCACTAATGCAATTAATATTTTGAACTCTGGGGGTAGAACTCATGGCATTGATATATCCGAGGATAGTATAGCTGTTGCAAAACAGAAATATCCCAATTGCATATTTTATTGCCAGTCAGCAGATGATTTATCAAATTTTAATAATGGTCAATTTGACATTATTCATTGTAAAGAGTTTTATCCATTTACTAGAACTAATGATGAACAATACCATATGAAATATTTAAAATTATTTTATGAAAAATTAACAAGACATGGATTTGTGGTTCTGGAAATGGTTGCACTTGATAAAGGATTCTATAATACTTATGAGATTTATTATAACCAGTTAAAAAACATTGGTTATTCACAGGTTATCAAGGACATAGTAATACCATCGACACTTTTTAAAATATTTGGTGTGTTTTCTTATAAAAAAACACTTTATAAGATACTTAAACTATTTACTCAAAAAATTCTAAAAAGGAAGGGGACGTTCTTCTTTATCTTAGCCAAGCACTGATTCTACTTGTGCCTACGTTCCTCAATAAAAAAATTTAATGGTTAATAGTGATAATACATTCAAAATATTTTTCAGTGTTATAATCCCCACTTACAACTGCGCCACCTTGCTAAAAAGGGCTCTTAACTCAGT
>CAYRAD010000456.1:0-2297 GCA_964422135.1 uncultured Vicingus sp. | reverse complement strand
TTATTGATTAATGTTAGCATTCCTGTTAAATGATAGAATGACCAAAAGTAACATTTTTTAAATGATGATTTTTATAAAAAATGTTAATGGATTTATGAATGGCTGTTTTGAATTAATAAAAGGAAAAAATTCTAAATGTTATATTTTTAACATTTTTTTATATTTATAAATCATTGCTTTTTGTAATTTCGCAGCTTCAAAAACAATATTACCATGTTAGTATTAAAATTCGGAGGAACTTCAGTTGGTAGTGCTAAAAGAATCAAAGATGTTGTATCGCTAGTCAACACTAGCGAAAATAAAATAGTAGTACTTTCGGCAATGGCAGGAACTACAAACTCTTTAGTAGAAATTGCGGACTATTTGTACAAAAAAAATAACGACAGTGCTAATGAGGCCATCATAGCATTAGAAAATAATTACTATAATATAGTAGAAGAATTATTCACCACTCAAGAATTTAAAGAAAAAGGAAAAGAGATTATTATTTCTCACTTTAATTACATCAAGTCCTTTACCCGGGATATGTTTACTTTGTTTGAAGAAAAAGCCATTTTAGCCCAAGGGGAATTGTTATCAACCGCATTAATGTACTATTATTTAACCGAACAAAAAGTCGATTCAGTACTTATTCCGGCACTAAATTTTATGCGTACCGATAAAGATGGTGAGCCTGACCTTTTTTACATTAAAGAAAATCTTAACAGGGAAATTGCCAACCATCCCAATTGTAATTTATTTATTACTCAGGGCTTTATTTGCAGAAATGCTTTTGGAGAAATTGACAACCTGAAAAGAGGTGGAAGCGATTATTCTGCTTCGTTAATTGGTGTGGGATGCCGGGCAATAGAAATACAAATCTGGACAGATATTGATGGTATGCACAATAATGATCCAAGATATGTTGAAAATACAAAACCTTTAGCCAGCTTGTCTTTTGATGAAGCTGCTGAGTTGGCTTATTTTGGAGCAAAAATCCTGCATCCGGCAAGTGTTCAACCCTGTAAAATTGCCAACATCCCTGTACATTTAAAAAATACGTTGCAACCAGATGCTGAAGGAACTTTAATAAGTAGCATAACAGAAGGCAAAGGAATAAAAGCCATTGCCGTTAAAGATGAAATTACGGCCATTAAAATTAAAAGTGGAAGAATGTTACTGGCTCATGGCTTTATGCGAAAAGTTTTTGAAATATTTGAAACCTACAAAACTTCTATCGACATGATTACCACATCGGAAGTGGCAGTTTCAGTAACCATTGACGATACCAAGTTTTTGAAAGAAATAGTTAATGAACTCAAAAAATATGGAACGGTAGAGGTAGATAATGAGCTATCTATCATTTGTATTGTTGGTGATTTTATTGCCGAAAGTAAAGGCTATGCTTTAAAAATATTTAGTGCTTTAAAAAACACCTCCATTCGGATGATCTCTTATGGTGGCAGTATGCACAATGTATCGCTTTTGGTGAATACTTCCGACAAAAAAGAAGCCTTAAATGCGTTAAACGATAATCTTTTTAACCATGTTTAGTGCTGAAGAAATAAACCGTTTTAGTATCATTCCTACTCCATTTTATTATTATCAACTGGATGTACTCAAGGATACCCTGGCTGCAGTAATTGAAGCTTCTGAGAAATACAACTACCATGTACATTATGCTTTTAAAGCCAATACCAATACCGAAATTTTAGAGTTAATTCAATCCTATGGACTGGGTGCAGATTGTGTAAGCGGCAATGAAGTGAAGAAAGCCATAGCCTGTAATTACCCTCCAGAAAAAATCGTATTTGCCGGAGTGGGAAAATCCGATGAAGAAATAAACATTGCGTTAGACAACAACATCTTTTGTTTTAACTGCGAATCCATTCCTGAAATGGAAGTGATTAACGAATTGGCTAAAGCAAAAAACAAAACTGCTCAAATTGCATTACGGATAAATCCCAATGTGAACGCCAACACACACCATTACATTACCACAGGTTTGGAAGAAAACAAATTTGGTATAAATCGCTGGGAGTTGGATGATGTTCTGGTTGCTTTAAAAAATTTAAACAAGCTAAAACTGATTGGGTTACATTTTCATATCGGCTCACAAATAACAGATTTAACTACTTTTAAAGGGCTTTGTTTGCGGGTAAACGAAATTCAGGAATGGTTTTACGATCGCCAGATTATTGTTGACCACATTAATGTTGGCGGTGGTTTGGGAATAGATTATGAGAACCCTAATCAAAACCTCATACCTGATTTTACAAACTTCTTTAAACTGTTTAATGTTTTTATCGCTCGCCTTT
>CAYRAD010000455.1:0-2308 GCA_964422135.1 uncultured Vicingus sp. | reverse complement strand
AGGATTGTCATCGAAAGGAGTGACTCTAAGACAAGGGTCATTTACATCTGACGACATGAAAGCCGTCCTGTTGGTTGGACCCATAGCACCAGCTACAAATCGAGGTTTATGAGGTTCTTTTGCAGTAAATTCCAGAGCTACCTCTTTAGCTAGTTTTGCTGATTGGTAATTGATATCATAAACAGCTTTTTCTAATTTGTAATCAGCTTGTGCTACGGTTGTTCCGCTAAAAGTATTGGTTTCAACAATATCAGCACCTGCTTCAAAATATTCAGCATGAATGGCTTTTATAATTTCAGGACGAGTAATAGACAGTAAATCATTGTTTCCTTGTAAGGGAATTTCACTATCAGTGAATTCATTGCCTCTAAAATCTTCTTCAGAAAGTTTATAACGCTGAATCATAGTACCCATAGCACCATCCAACACCAATATTCTTTCGTTTAATATTTCTTTTATTTCCATCTTTATAACAAAAAACCCTTCATACTATTAAAGTAGAAGGGTATCTTTTATTTCTCTACTTTATCTTTTCTCGCTCCCGATAGCTATCAGGACGTGATAGGAATTGGCACCGATTTTCCAACCCTGATAATTATTGGGGCTTAAAGTTGGTTGCCAAGGTTTCTCTGGGCCTAATCCCTCCACCTTTCTTGATAATTCCGAATCGGAATGATAATTATTGAGCATTTTTACCTCATTAATTTTATCTTTTCCAAAAACGATTACTTTTTTAAGAACGTTGTAACGTACAAAGCTATTAACAGTTTGTATTAAAACCAAATATTATTATGTACACCTTATTATATATGTATAAATATAAAATTTAATTTGGATTAAAATTCAGAATTTTTAGGTGTTCTTGGAAAAGGAATCACATCTCTAATATTTCCCATACCCGTAACAAACAACAATAAACGTTCAAAACCTAAACCAAAACCAGAGTGAGGAACAGTTCCAAATTTTCGAGTTTCTAAGTACCACCAAACACTATCCATTGGTATATTTTGATCTTTTATTTTTTGCAATAAAACATCATATCTTTCTTCACGTTCAGAACCTCCTACAATTTCACCTATTCCTGGGAATAAAATATCCATTGCTTTTACGGTTTTACCATCTTCATTTAACTTCATATAAAAAGCTTTGATGTTGGCTGGATAATCAGAGATAATAACAGGTTTTTTAAAGTGTTTTTCTACTAAAAATCGTTCGTGTTCTGATTGCAAATCGGCACCCCAATCATTTATTACAAACTTGAATTTTTTCTTCTTATTAGGTTTGCAATTTCTTAAAATATCTATGGCTTCGGTGTAGGTAATTCGTTGAAATTCATTTTGCGATACGAATTTTAGTTTTTCAAACAAATCTCCAGCTCTTTCTGCTTCAGGTTTAGTTTTATCTTCTTGCAATAAGCGTTGATTTAAAAACGTTAAATCATCTTCACAATTCTTTAATGCATAATTGATGCAGTATTTCAGCATTTCTTCTGCCAAATCCATATTATCGCTATTATCGTTAAAAGCTACCTCTGGCTCAATCATCCAAAATTCTGCTAAATGACGTGTTGTGTTTGAATTTTCAGCTCTAAATGTTGGCCCAAATGTATAAACTTGCCCAATACCCATAGCGGCTAATTCAGCCTCTAACTGACCTGTTACTGCTAGGCTAGTTTCTTTACCAAAAAAATCTTGTTTGTAATCTACTTCCTTGTTTTCATTTAATGGTACATTTTTTAAATCAAAGGTAGTTACCTGAAAAGCTTCGCCAGCTCCTTCTGCATCGGTTGCAGTAATTAATGGTGTATGCACGTTATAAAACCCTTTATCATTAAAAAATTGATGAATAGCAAAGGTCATTGCATGTCGGACACGAAGCACTGCTGCAAATGTATTGGTTCGAGGACGTAAATGAGCAATTTCGCGTAAATATTCTAACGAATGTTTTTTTGGTTGCAAAGGATATTCATCAGGATTAGCATCTCCAATAATTTTAAATGATTTAACAATCACCTCAACCGCTTGTCCTTTTCCTTGAGATTCAACTAATTCACCAACTACTTCAATTGCCGCACCTGTTGTGATTCTTTTGAGTTGACTTTCATCTTCATTTTCAAAATCAACAACAGCTTGAATATTGTTTATGGTTGATCCATCATTGATGGCAATAAATCGATTACTCCTAAATGTTCTAACCCATCCCCTCACAATTACCTCACTACCAATAACTTGAGATTTTAATACTTCATTAATTCTAATATATTCCATTGTGTCCTTGTATTTTAGGCGAAATTAATGCTTTTTTGCAA
>CAYRAD010000454.1:0-2310 GCA_964422135.1 uncultured Vicingus sp. | reverse complement strand
CGAAATGTATTTCGATTTTTCTAATGCTTTAACCATAGATTCTATAGTATATCATGGAACTAATTTAAGTTATACTCAACCTGTTGGAGATGTTTTACAAATAACATTACCTTCCGTTTTACCACAAAACGTATTAGATTCTGTAACAGTTTATTATCAGGGTGCACCTGTAGCTTCAAGTGGCTTTGGGTCTTTTATCCAGTCTTCTCATAATAATGATTCTATTATCTGGACACTCTCCGAGCCATACGGAGCGTTGGAATGGTGGCCATGCAAACAGGATTTAAATGACAAAATAGATTCCATTGATGTTATTGTTACAACACCATCTCAAAACAGGGTGGGTAGCCAAGGACTTTTAGTCAGTGAAACTACAGTTGGTTCTAATAAAATTTACCATTGGAAACATCGATATCCGATTGCTGCCTATTTAATTTCGGTTGCGATAACCAATTATGCAGCGTTTACCAATAATGCATCCTTATCACAAGGTAATCTTGATATTCTTAATTATGTTTACCCTGAAGATTCTTTAGGTATTTATGGCCAATCTTTAGCCATTATTCCGATAATAGAAATGTACGATTCTTTGTTTGGTACTTATCCTTTTATGAACGAAAAATATGGTCATGCCCAGTTTGGCTGGGGAGGAGGAATGGAACATCAAACCATGAGTTCCGTGGTTAATTTTAATCAGCCATTAATTGCTCATGAATTAGCTCATCAGTGGTTTGGAGATAAAGTTACCTGTGGAAGCTGGTCTGAAATTTGGCTAAATGAAGGGTTTGCAACATACTTAACAGGACTTGTGTTTAAAAATTTTATCCCTACCTGGTGGTACGCATGGCGATCGGGAACAATATATGACGTAACACAATTACCTGATGGTTCAGTATTTTGTACAGACACAACAGATGTTAATCGAATTTTTAATGGTAGATTATCTTATAAAAAAGGCTCTTATCTATTAAGAATGTTAGAATGGAAATTAGGTCAGCCCACTTTTTTTCAAGGTATAAGAAATTATTTGGATGATGTGAATAATGCTTATGCATATTCTACTACTGCTAATTTTCAATCTCATTTAGAAACAGTTAGTGGATTGAATTTAACTGAGTTCTTTAATGACTGGTACTATGGAGAAGGATATCCTTCTTATCAGGTGCAATGGGCACAAAATGGGAATAATGTTACCTTTACCATCAATCAAACTCAATCTCATTCATCAGTATTATTTTATGAAATGCCTGTTCCCATTTATGCCAAAGGACAAGGTTTTGATACGACTTATGTTTTTGACCATCAGTTCTCCGGACAGACATTTAACGTGACAGTACCATTTACCATTGATTCTGTATTTTTCGACCCTGAACTATGGATTCTATCAGCTAATTCAACGGTTATTGCTGTTGATGAAATAAGTGATATTCAAAATAGAGTAGATGTTTATCCCAATCCATGTAAAAAATATTTTCAAATAAAAACATCAAAAAAAGAGCGAATAGATAAAGTTTCAATTTTTAATGGATTAGGTCAGCTCGTTTTTCCAAAAATAATTGAAAAATCTTCTCATTTTTATAAGCTAGATACTCAGCATCTGTCTAAAGGAAATTATATTATTGAAATCAAGATAAATGATCTGCTTATAAGAAAACAGTTAAGTAAAATTTGATTTCCTTTTTCCTATATTTGCAATCTTAAAATTAGTGCTGATGAAAAAAGTATTAGTTGCAATAGCAGCCATTTTTGTTTTAATTTCATGTGGTTCAGAAAATAATGATGAAAATATAACCACAGATTTGATAAATAACCCTAACACCGCATCAACTAAAAGCGGTGATAAGGATATGATGCCCTATTTTGAATTTGAAGAAGAAGTAAAAAGTTTCGGGCAGATTACTCAAGGTGAGACGGTTTCTACTTCTTTTCGTTTCAGAAATGTTGGCCAGTCGGATTTAATAATTTCTTCAGCTCAGGGAAGTTGTGGATGCACGATTCCTGAATGGCCAAAAGAACCCATAAAGCCTGGAGAATATAGTGTAATAGATGTAACCTTTAATTCAACCGGAAAATCAGGTATGCAAAACAAAACAATTACTTTGGTTGCAAATACAATACCGAATACCAAAGTTATTGCTCTAAAAGGTAAAGTATTAGTACCAAAATCAAAAAATTAATTTATATATAGTTATGAAAGTGTTAGGAATTTTATTGATGTCAAAACCGGAAGGTGCCGAAGGTGGAGGTGGAGGAATGCAAACAATTATAATGTTTGGAGCCATTTTTATTGTGTTTTATCTTTTTATGATA
>CAYRAD010000453.1:0-2314 GCA_964422135.1 uncultured Vicingus sp. | reverse complement strand
TAATTTTTCTCCTCCAAAAAAAAATGATGTTGTTCAGGTTGTGCAACAATTTGGTGATTATTTTGGTTCTGTTATAGGTGATCCACTGGTTAAAAAATTAGCGGCTCCTGGATCTGGTACTTTTGATGAAAGAATAAAAACAATTCAATTAGGAGAGCCCTTACATAAACCAGGAGTCTGGGACAGACCAGATGAACAGTCAGAATTTTATTATAATGAAGCAGATTTTAAAGTAAGAAAAGTTGCAGATAAGACATATAAATTAGGCGGCGAAATACCCATGTTTAGACCAGGTGATAGAATAGTTCAAACAGGTGGTATATTAGGAAATCATACTGCTTCTGCAGAAGTTGTTCAACATCTTCCAATAATCGTTAAGAATGGTATGATTATACAAAATAGAGTTAGAGTAAAAAGTGTTAGAGGTGAATTTATAGGAACAAGTCATAAACCCCTTAATACGGCATCAACGCCACTTGTTAAATCTATTTTAACAGGTCCTCCTAATCCTAATAACGATCCTATTTTTAGATCAGATACATTAGAAAAACCAATTGAAAGAATAGATGGTACATTTTTTGGAACAATTAAAGAAGGGGAAACTGTAATAACTGAAATTATACCTAATGATACAATTGGTCAACTTATTAGAACCACATGTCAAAATCTTTCTGTCTCTCAGGGGTCAGGCGGAGCTTTTAAAGCAGGAATGAAAAGTTTATTAGAGGGGGGAGGAAGTAAAAGAATTATTGACTCTTATATGACTTTTTTGAAAAGCATTAAAAAGGGAATGGTGATTAAGCATCAATTTTTACAACCAATGGATATGTCTAATAAGGCTTTTGATTTTTATCATGGTTCAGCATGGACGGATACTGAGTTTAAATTTAATTACGGTCAATTATTAGATGTAATACCTTCATTAGATGTACAGTATCATATTGCTAATATTAAAATTGGTGGTATGGCTATAGAAAGCACAAATAATTTAACAGAGGAGTCACTTTTTGCTTATGTAGATGGAGATAATAAACCTATTATGGCGGATCTTACTTTTGAAATAGGATTTTTAAATTATGATGGATCATATGATACAGATTTTTTAAATATTGATATTGGTGGAATAATAACTGTACCAAATACGGGGTATGGGGGAGTACATTCTTGGCAAACAACAATACCAACAACTAATGACAGATTCGGTCCTCCCAATCAACCTTTTGAAACAATATCAGGAAATAAAAATATTTCTCCTAATTGGAACTATATAAGAATTTCAGATTTATTTCCAGCATATGGACAAGTTGTAAAAGATGCAATTGGATCAGTAAAGAAATTTAAGAAACAAGTTGAAGAAATAGCTAAAGCAATAGATGAATATATAAGATTTTTGGAAAGACAAATAAAAGCAATACAAAGATTAAATGATCAAGTTCAACAATTGATTGCATTTTTTACTAAGGGATTAAATATGGCTGGTATTTATACAGCACAATTTGGTGGAGATGGAATTGGTGATTTTAAAAAGAAATTAAAAAACATGAAAATGTTGCAAACTAATAAAAATAATTTAAATGAAATAACTTTGGAGACAGTTGAAACTGATACTGAGATAGAAGATCCCTTTACTGGATTAAAGAAAACTGTTAAAAGAAAAATTTTAAAACCAGTTACAAAAAAAGCAACAGGGGAAGAACCTGACGGTATTCCAAAACCATTAAGTGAACTTGATAATTTAAAATATTCTGGAGCTATTGTATTTTTGGGTCAGGGACCTGATTTAGAAAAATTTGATACGTTTATGAATAATTTTAACGGATTAGCAACTCTTGGAAAAGGATTTCTTTCAAATTTATTTTCCAAAGAAAGTATTATTGCTCAACGAATAATTCCATATGTTCATGATATACAAGGAGAGAATGTAAATGGAGATTTTGAAAGTATAGAGGGATTGGGATCAATTGATGAAGAAGCAACAATACGAATCGTTTTTACAAATGATGCTAATTTATTGGACAATACTGAGAGAGAACTTGTTAATGGACAAGTTGAAAGAAGTGTAGATTTTTCTCCAAGGATTCAAATGAATAGTGTTTCACTTACAAATTCTGAAGATAATTCTATTTCTACAAAAAATGATTCAATTATATTATTTCAAGGAACATATAACGAAGAAGAGTCGGTAGGTAATAAATTTTCTCAAGATGCTTCTTTTCATCAATTTGTGACACGGCCCAAAACACGTATTGTAGGAAAGGGCAATGCTGATAAAGATGGAAAGTTTGAAACACAAGATTCTAATGTGGATTCTTGA
>CAYRAD010000452.1:0-2314 GCA_964422135.1 uncultured Vicingus sp. | reverse complement strand
GACTATCTTCCTTAAAGTATTTAATATTACTCTGTTGCTAGTTTAATGAATAATAATATTTTTTTCAGTGTAATGATATGTTGTTATAATTCTGAACAGTACCTTACAGAAACAATTGACAGTATTATAAACCAAACGTTTACTAATTGGGAAATTGTAGCGGTGAACGATGGGTCATCAGATAATACGGAAGAAATTATTAAAAACTATATTGAAAAAGGTATTCCTATAATTTACCATTATCAGGAGAATGCCGGTTTTGCTAATGCCAGGAATAAAGCTATTTCCCTATCCTCAGGAGATTGGGTTGCGATAATTGACCATGATGATATTTGTTTACCAGAAAGGCTAGAGAAACAGGCTAATGATATTCAAAATAATCAGGATTGTAGCCTTTTTTTGGGAGACTCTATACATTTTACCAATAATGGCATAGAAGTAAGAAAACAGTTCGAAAAAATTAATCCTTATGTGTTTGATTTAACCGCAGGTAATGCAAGAGATATGTTACTCAAATATGGATGTTTTATTGATAGTGAAACAGTTGTTTTTTATAAAAACGATGCTTATGCAATTGGTGGTTTTAACGAAAATTACAAATTTATTACTGATTATGATTTCTTTTTAAGAATGGCTGCAAAATATAATTTGTATTGTAGCCCTGAATTACTTTCAAAATGGCGCATTCATGAGAACCAAGCTACCAATACATTAAAAAATGACGCATATATTGAGCTCATTGATCTATTTAAAACTTATATACAAAAGAATAATCTGAATTTGTACTTGAAAAGTAATTTGTTATTTAAGTTGATAAAGATGTTTATTAAAAAATACGTTCGTCTATAATAAGGTTTTACTATTCAGCTATATTTTTCCCACGCCCGTACTGCCTTGAAATTTGGCCTAAAGCATTTGGGTTTAAAACAAAATGATTGCATCCTATTACCCGAATATATCTGTAATGTTGTAATCCATCCATTGGACCAACTTAGAATAAAATATAAATACTATCCCATAAAAAATGATTTAACTCCGAATTGGGAAGAATTAGGTAATATGGTTGATAAAACAGACAAGGCTTTGTTAATGGTGCATTATTTTGGACAACCTCAAAATATTGAAAAGTTTCAGCAATTTTGTAAAGAATACAATATAAGTCTAATAGAAGACAATGCCCATGGCCATGGAGGAATGGTAAATGGGAAAATGCTAGGAACATTTGGAGATATTGGTTTCAGTTCACCTCGCAAATCCTTGAACATACATAGTGGTGGGATTTTGTGGCTGAAAGATAAAAAATTCAATATTAAATCGGATATTTTACCCTACCCTGTTTCAACTCAACAACGTATAATAAAAAGTTTGTTCAACTCTTATCCATCGTTAAAAAACTCCTTAAAAAAAGTCATAAAAAACCGTCCAAAATTTGAAGATCCTGAAGCTTTTAAGGAAACACCCATACCGGATTATATCATTGATAAAGAGTCAAAAAAAACCATAGAAAAAACAAATTGGGATGAACTGTGCAAGATTCACCAGGACACTTATAGTAAGTGGCAGAATTTTGCCTTGGAAAACAGTTTAATACCTGTCTATTCAAAGTTAAACCCGGAAACCAATCCCTGGTGTTTCCCTGCTTATACCAAAAATCAGCAAGAAGCCATTAAATGGTTTGATTGGGGTTGGGTAAATAATAAGATAGTTTTTTCGTGGCCATCCCTCCCAAAAGATGTATTGGCAAAAAACGATGAATCATTGAATCGCTGGAAAAAGTTAATCTGTTTTGGTATTGGATGAAATGGACAATCAATCAAACCGTCTAAATAAAATATTTTTGAATTTAGAGTTGTGTAAAAACAGCATCTATGACTCTGAATTTTTAAATACTGATCAGAAAAAAGAAATTGAAATGCGTGAAACTGTAGCAAATGTCGAATATGATGATTATCTTAATGCAATATCCCAATCTCATTCTATCCCTGTTATGGATTGGGAAGTAAAACAGACACTACACGAACTTCCTAAAGAGGCAATCATACTGGATGTGGGTGGCTGCTGGGGCTGGCATTGGCGTGAAATTCAAAGGGAAAGACCGGATCTGAAAGTTATTATCGTCGATTTTGTTCGAGAGAACTTAAACCACGCAAAAAATCTTTTGGGGAAATCAATCAATAACCAAATATTCCTTGTTCACGGTGATGCGACCCAATTGCCGGTCCCGGACAGTTGTCTCGATTTGGTGTGGACAGTTCAAATCTTTCAGCATATTCCCGATTTTAGATCTGCTGTAAATGTATCGCATCGAATTTTA
>CAYRAD010000451.1:0-2336 GCA_964422135.1 uncultured Vicingus sp. | reverse complement strand
TTGTCATCATGATGGAAAAAATAAAACAACTATAATTATCAAAGAATCACAATGGTCTCAACATGCGGCTCATGGCGACACCAAAGGTATTTGCATCATTAAAGATTCTCAATCTAATCCAACTGATAATGAAAATGGAACAGGTTCAGTTGGAAATAATAATAAAATTACTATCTGCCATCATCCTTCAGGAGGGGGGCCAACACAAAATATTGAAATAAATTTAAATGAATGGCCTACTCACCGTTCTCATGGAGATACTAAGGGAATTTGTATTGTAAAAGATTCTCAATCTAATCCAGCTAACAATAGTAGTGGTACAAGTTCAACCGAAAATAACAACAAAATAACTATCTGCCATCACCCTACAGATGGAGGCTCAACACAAGATATTGAAATAAATTTAAATGAATGGCCTGCTCATAGATCTCATGGAGATTCAAAAGGTGCTTGTAACACAAAAGGTAAAAAAATTATTAAAAAACCCTAGAAAATGGAATTAGATAAAAAATTCTGGAACCAACGTTATATTGACAAAACAACAGGTTGGGATGTAGGAGAGATCACAACTCCATTAAAAGAGTATATTGATCAACTAACAGATAAAAGCATTAAAATAATTATTCCTGGATGTGGAAATGCTCATGAGGCTGAATATTTATTTTCTAAAGGATTTAACAATATTTTTTTAATTGACCTCTCTCCTATTGCGTTAAATCAATTTAAAGAACGAGTTCCTCAATTTTCTGAAGAACACTTGATTTGTGATGATTTTTTTAACCATCAAGATAAATATGATCTGATGCTCGAACAAACATTCTTTTGTGCTCTAAACCCATCATTAAGAATGAATTACGTAAAACATGCTGCAAACATCTTAAAACCTAATGGTAAAATTGTTGGACTTTTATTTAATGAAGAGTTAAATATAGATCATCCTCCATTTGGAGGTAGTAAAAAGGAATATCTCAATTATTTTGAGCCTTATTTTAATATTGAAATAATGGAGAAAGCCTATAACTCTATTATACCTAGAAAAGATAGAGAGTTATTTATTAAGCTAATTAAAAAATAATGCTTTCAAATTTAAAGGTAATAGAATTAGCAAGTGTTATGGCAGGACCTGATGTGGGGATGTTTTTTGCAGAAATGGGAGCTAAAGTAATTAAGATTGAAAATAAATTACAAGGTGGTGATGTAACCAGGAAATGGAAAAGTTCTAATGAAGATAAAAATTCAACTGTATCGGCTTATTTTTCTTCAGTTAACTGGCATAAAAAATATATGTTTTTAAATCTGACTGAAACCTATGACAGGGGAAAAGTTTACGAACTAATAAAAGAAACTGACATTATTATCGCCAATTTTAAACCTGGAGCTGCTGTTAAATTGGGTATGGATTATACCACTGTTAAAAAATTTAGGCAGGATATTATTTATGGGGAAATTAATGGATACGGTAGTAAAAATAACAGAACTGCTTATGATGTAGTATTACAAGCTGAAACAGGATTTATGTCCATTAACGGAACTCCTGAAAGCGGACCGATTAAAATGCCTATCGCACTGATAGATGTATTAGCATCCCATCAGTTAAAAGAAGGTCTTTTACTGGCATTACTGAAAAAACAAAAAACAGGATTAGGTTCATTTGTAGAAGTTTCTTTGTACGATTCAGCCATTTCATCTTTAAAAAACCAGGCAACCAATTGGCTGATGAATAATTTCATTCCTCAACGTATGGGTTCTTTACACCCAAACATTGCACCATATGGTGAAACTTTTACAACAAAGGATAACCAGTTATTAGTTTTAGCCATTGGTAATAATAAACATTTTCATTTGTTGTTAGATGTGATTAATGCTGACCAGCTTGCAAATGACCAAAGATTTACCACCAACCAATTAAGAGTAATTAACAGAAAACAACTTGATAAAGATTTAAAACCTTATTTTAAACAAAAGACAAAAGATGAATTAATGAAAAAAATTATGGATTTGAATATTCCTGTAGGTGCTATAAAAAATTTGAGTGAGGTTTTTGAAGAAAAAAGTGCAAAAGATTTAATATTAAAAGAAGAAATTGATGGTATTAATACATTAAGAGTAAAAACGGCTATTTTTAAAATTTCCGAATAAAATCATTCATCTAATAATGCTATAACTATTATCCCAATTTCGCTCAGGACTGCTGACTCGTTCGCATTATATTCTTACACCTATAACGCAAACATCATCAAGCTGTTCAAGGTCGCCTTTCCAGTTATTAAAAAAACTGTTAATTTCTTTGTATTGTACATTAATGGTTTTATTCCCAAGTTTACTTAATAATTCTT
>CAYRAD010000450.1:2003-2339 GCA_964422135.1 uncultured Vicingus sp. | reverse complement strand
AAAATAAATTTCTTCGACAAAAGCAATAAACCATCATTAGAAAATCAACACATTCAATTATTTAGCAATCTGAAGCAATTTCTTATTTATATTCTCTAGTACCGAAATCTTAATATATTAGTGTAGCTACATTGTAGCTACATGAGAAAACCAGCCCAAATGCAAATGGAAGGATATGAAATGGTAGAGAAGACTGCTAAGCTAAGTGGTAATGGTGCTCAGATTTATGTGCCAAAGCACTGGGCTGGAAAAAGGTTGAAGGTTGTTCTTTTAGAATGATGGATGAGAAAGATAAACGGATTAAGGAACTAGAAGAAGAAGTTACTAGACTTCGTC
>CAYRAD010000450.1:0-1903 GCA_964422135.1 uncultured Vicingus sp. | reverse complement strand
AAGAGAAAGATAAGATAGTCCAAGAGAAAGATAAGATAGTCCAAGAGAAAGATAAGATAGTCCAAGAGAAAGATAAATTGGCAAAAGAATTTCAGGAATTTAAAGCTAAACATGCAGGCACTGTCGAAAACCTTAAGCAAGCTATGAAGATTAAACCAAATCTTAATAAGAAAGCAAAACCATTGGGCGCTCCAAAAGGGCATAAGCCCTATGTGAGGCATATTCCTGAAAGAATTGATAGAGTTAGAGCATTAAATCCATCAAGATGCCCTCTTTGTAAAACTAAACTTGGAAAAACCCAGGAGATAAGGCATAGGCATATTACTGATATCAAGCTTATAGCAAAATCAGTAAATACTCGTTATGATATCCACAGAAAGTATTGTCCAACATGCAAAAAACTTGTTGAAAAACAAGTTCCAAACGCTTTGCCACATGCAAGCTTCGGGCTTAACATAATGCTTCTTGTTATGTATCTTAAGCTCGGCTTAAGGCTGCCCTGCAACAAGATATGTGACTTCTTTATGACTTTATATTCGCTTAGCATCTCAGAAGGAGAGATAGTTGTCATACTCAGGCAGTTAGCCAATGCTTTTGGTGATTATTATGCCTACCTTGAGAGAATTGTCAAGCTAGCAAGAGTCAAACATACTGACTCCACTGGTTGGCGAATCAGCGGAAAAAACTACTTTGCATGGGTCTTTGTAGCGTGCGGTGTTGTGCTTTACAAAATCCGTAAAAGGAATAATCACAAAGTAGGATTAGCTCTTTTTGGCAAAGGACAGAAAGGAAAGGTGCTGGTAGTAGACAGGCATTCAGCACACAGAACACTGGCAAAAAAATCAGGTTTTGTCCTGCAGTTTTGCTGGTCACACATACTAAAAGAATCAAAAAAGCTAGCAAAAGACTTTGGGGCAAATGGCAAGTATGTTCATAGGAAGCTAAAACAGATTTATGCTTTAGCCTCAGGATTAAATCATAAAGGCAATGAAGAGATGGTAGAGCAGCTAAAAGGAGAAATAATTGAGCTGTTTAATAGGCATTACAACAGCTTGACAGTCTGGAAGTTTGTTAAGGGGCTTAACAGAGATATTGATGGGTTGTTTAGGTTTGTAACTGATCCAGAAATTGATGCTACGAATAATATAAGCGAAAGAGAGTTAAGAGCACTGGTTATTATCAGAAAAATAAGCAATGGCTCAAGAAGCAGAAGAGGAGCAAATGCTTCTGCTATGCTACTGTCGGTTATACAGACACTGAGACTACAAAAAAAGAATGTTCTGGAAGGGTTATGTGATGTCATCAATAATCCTTCAGGATACTAAATAATTACCTTTTTTTCAAATAATGAAATTTTTTTATTTATTACCTTTCTATCATCAACAAAATCATCAATAATCCGCATGGATTTGTAACAAATTTTAAATGCCTCATATCTATCATTATCCCAATATCTTGCAGCAATATCTAAGATTGGATTTGTAACTATCTTCTGAAAATCTTTTTCAGTCATTTTCTAGTTAAAAAACAAATTTAAATAAAAGCCAAACAACAATTATTAATACCAATAAACACCCTAAACAATATGGAAAACCCAGATTCATAGGGCAGACTCCACAAAGACATTTTTTCTTTTTTGGCATAACATCACCCCTCAAGAACTTCATAATTATCATTACTTTTAATATTTTTGTAATTAAAAAAAAGAATGCTGCAAATTAGCAGCATCCTCCTTTAAATTCCTTACATAAATCTTTTCCATCTTCTGTGCATTTAAAACTGAAACCTCCTTCAGAACAATTTATGGTAGCAACAGTTTTTCCATCACACATAACTTTACATTCTTTGTTTTCCATTTTACACCTCCAGATATCGCCTATCCAATATTGGTTAACCGATACTT
>CAYRAD010000449.1:0-2340 GCA_964422135.1 uncultured Vicingus sp. | reverse complement strand
TATTGTGCTTTGTTTACCTGGTCGGTAGCAATGGCTTCTGGTTCAAAAATGTATTTTTTATATTCAGCAATGGCTGGTTCATATTTGTTTAAACGATAGTTGGCTTCTGCTCTCCAATAACTGTTTTCGGCTTTCACCTTTTTATTCAACTGGTATTTATCAGATTTATCAAAATGAATAATTGCTTCAGGATATTTTCTGTTGTTAAAAAGTTCGATACCCCTGTAATAAGCTATTTTTTGATAAGCTTCTTCCAGCTTAATGTTTTTGTTTTTGATGTTTTCAATTGAATTTAAGGCAGCTTTATAATTTTGTGTTGTAAAGTAAACAGCCACTAAAAACTCATATGCATCATTCAGCTTGGTAGAATTTGGATAGGTATTAATAAACTCTTCAAAAGCAATAATTGCATCGTTGTATGGATGCATAGAAAGCTCGTACGAAATCTTGGCAAAACTAAACAAAGCATCTTCCCTAATTTGAGGATCAAACTTCAGCTGTGAGGCAATTCGGAAAGAGTTCCTAGCATAATTTTTTTTACCTGTTTTTAGGTAACATTCTGCGATATGATAATGAGCTGTTTGCGTTAAACTATCATCTTTACCAATTGCTTTTTTAAACCATTTTATTGCTAATTTATAGCTATCTGTTTTGTAATAAGCGTAACCCAATTCATATTTGTCAGCACGATTTGCAGCATAAGCCATTTCTTTATGGTAACGTTTAAGATAAGGAATAGCTTCAGCATATTTATTGGTATTGTAATAAGCTTCTCCAATTAATCTTGCAATTTCTGGAGCTCTCTTTGGAATGGCAGAATCTAATAAAGCAGGAGCATATTCTATTACGCTAGAATACTTCTTTTGCAAGAAATATATTTGAGTGATGTAGTAGGGAACAATGGGAGAAAATTTAGGGTCATTACTTAATTTTAAAAATGTTTGCAAAGCAGACTCGTATTTTTTTTGTAGGTAAGTGATGTGCCCATAATAGTATTTTGCAGAAGAAGAATATTTTGTGTCAACATCTTTTATTTCGTAGAAGGAGCTAGAAGCTTTTTCAAAATCATCTTCCATAAAATGACTGTACCCAGTTTTAAAATGATACTCAGCTAGTTCTTCTTCACTTAAATCATAGATGTCAATTTTAGCAAACCATTCTAATGCTTCATCGTATTTCTTTTTTCTAAATTTATATCTACCTAAATGAAAATATGCCAATTTTACCTTGGGACTTTCGGGATAGGCATGTATAAATTCAATTAATAAATTTTCTGCATCAATATTAAAGAGCTCCAAGCCACAAATGGCATTATAGTACATTGAGTTAACGGCAATTTCTGATTTATTGTCTTTTATTTTTTTTAAAACTCGAGAAAATTTTTCTTGAGCTGCACTAAACTTTTCTTTATCGTAAAGTTCAAGCGCTTCATTGTAAGTTACATTATCGTGAGTATAAATAGCAGTTTGTTGTGCTAAAACACTTGTGTTTATCACTAAAAACAGAAAAATAAAGTATGTAAGTTTTTTCAAAAACAATTTTCTATTACTAAAAATCACTACAACGGTTTAAAATTATAAATGTTAAAGACTGGTACTTTTATATTCCGCCCAAGTTTTCAACGTGATAATGTTTACATTATTTTAAAGGTAAAAGGTTTATTAGTTTATTGCGGTTATCAGAAAACTAACTAAATTCATCAACAAATTAGCTCATTAACTTTGTATTTGAATCAATTGAAATTCGCTTGGGTTTAGTTATATTTGTTGTTTATAAATAAGATTTTCTCAAAATGATAATAGACATTAATTCCGCCAAAATATTTCAAAAACAAAACTTGATTTTGCAAGATGTAAATGTGAAAATTGGCAAAGGAGAATTTGTTTATTTAATTGGTAAAACAGGTGCTGGGAAAAGTAGTTTATTAAAAACGTTGTATGGTGATTTGCCTTTAAATGAAGGCGAAGCAACTGTTTGCGATTTTAATTTAAAAACGATCAAACGGAATCAAATTCCTTTTTTGAGAAGAAAATTAGGGATTGTTTTTCAGGATTTTCAGTTGTTATCAGATAGAAGTGTGACTGATAATTTATTGTTTGTTTTTCCTTCAGATTACGAAGCTGACCTTATGCCACTGATCCAGGTCCGGCGAGCGGTCTAAAAACTTTCGTACCGGCACCGCATAAAGGGCATTTCCAGTCATCCGGCAAATCCTCAAAAGGTGTACCAGCTTCGATTCCTTCATCTGGAAGCCCCACTTCGGGGTCGTAAATCCAACCGCATATCTCACAGATGTATTTCTGCATCGCTTGTCTCTCTAAGATACCGTCAGGTCCTCAG
>CAYRAD010000448.1:0-2341 GCA_964422135.1 uncultured Vicingus sp. | reverse complement strand
CATTTTGTAGTTCTACAAAAAATAAAAAAGAACCCTTTTACAAAAAAATATACTTATAAAATTGCCGATCCTGGTCACGGAATTATCAAAATAAATGAAACTACTTTTGAAAAGGCTTGGCTATCAGATAACAATAAAGGGGTGACTTTATTTATGAACCCAACCAATAAGTTTTACGAACAAGTCCCCCCTAAAGAACAAAAATTAACACTAAAATATCTTTTTAGCTATATAACTCCTTATAAAAAACAATTAATCATATTGTTTTTAATGCTTTTGTTGGGTAGTGGTTTAACCTTAATTTTTCCATTCTTAACCCAAAACTTAATAGATAAAGGTGTAAATGCTAAAAATTTAAACTTCGTAACTATTATTCTTTTGGCCCAATTGGGTGTGTTTTTAGGAGCAATAACCATAAATGTAATTAGAAACTGGATGATGCTTTATGTGGGAACAAAATTGAGCATTACGATTATTTCTGAATTTCTTAAAAAATTATTACAACTTCCCATTAAATTTTTCGATACCAAACTGATGGGCGATTTTAATCAACGTATTCAAGACAATGAGCGTATTGAGGAGTTTTTAACCTCTCAAAGTTTAATGACCTTTTTCTCCATCATCACATTTTCTGTTTTTTTCGGAGTGCTTTGGTATTACGATTATAGTATTCTCTTGGTCTATACTTTATTAACTGCATTGTCGATTGGTTGGTCGTTTTACTGGCTTAAAAAACGTAAAATATTAGATTATTACAAATTTCAACAAAGAAGCGAAAACCAAGAATCCATTTACGAAATTATTAATGGCGTAACGGAAATGAAACTCAACCAATTCGAAGATTTTAAACGTAACGAATGGGAAAATATCCAACAAAAATTGTTTAAAATAAACATCAGAATTTTAAAACTCGACCAATTTCAACTTTCTGGTTTTGAATTTTTAAACCAAATCAAAAATATTTTAGTAACTTTTTTAGCAGCCACTTTTGTAATAAAAGGCAAAATGACACTAGGAGAATTATTAGCCGTTTCTTACATTATTGGAGAACTAAATTCTCCGGTTAATCAATTGGTTAGCTTTTTCCGTTCGTTACAAGATGCAAAATTGAGTTTAGAACGATTAAACGAGGTTCAAAACCATACTGTTGAAGATGAAGAGAACTTAAACTCTTTAAACCTCGTTAGTAATAAGTTTTCTAACACAAATGGAATACAGTTTAATAATGTAAGCTTTCAATACGAAGGACCAAAATCTCCTCTGGTGTTAAACGATATCAATTTTTTTATTCCTGAAGGTAAAATTACTGCGATTGTTGGGGCAAGTGGAAGCGGAAAAACTACGCTGATGAAATTGTTGTTGAAATTTTACGCACCCACTCAAGGTGATATTTTGTACAACGAAATAAATGTCAACAAAATTTCTCCAAAAAGTTTGCGAGAAAATTGTGGAGTTGTAATGCAAAACGGATTTATTTTTTCTGATACCATAGAACGAAATATTGCAACAGGAGAAAAAAACATCAACCAAAATAAATTAAAAGAAGCTTTTAAAATTACTAATCTAACAGAGTTTATCGAAACATTACCTCTAAAATACAACACTAAAATTGGAGCATCGGGCAACGGCATTTCGGGTGGTCAAAAACAACGAATTTTAATCGCTCGTGCGGTATATAAAAACCCTCATTATATTTTTTTAGACGAAGCCACCAGTGCTTTAGATGCTGAAAATGAAAAGATAATACACAATAATTTACAAAACTTTTTTAAAGGGAAAACTGTAATTATCATTGCTCACAGACTATCTACTGTAAAAAATGCTGGTAATATAATTGTTTTAGACAAAGGACAAATTACTGAACAAGGTAGTCATAAAGAATTAGTAGCTAGAAAAGGTAGTTATTTTAATCTTATAAAAAATCAACTAGAATTAGGCAGTTAATCAAAATGAATGGTTCTTGCTTCTGTTTTTAAACTAATACTACACTGTATATAAAATCATAGCACCCTTTGGGATGCTACGCTTCATGTACAAAACGATTGGAGAAATGACCCTCGCGGGACGGGAATACCATGTTTTGCGAAAAGAAAAACACTTTATATTCCCTCATTTCTCCAAATGGTTAAAAGATACTAAACTCACCCCTGTTGGTATTGCCTCCATCACATAGGCTAACATTTCCCAACAAGTGTTAAAATGAATTTTTAAAGACTCTAATTTCAATAAATTGAATGATATTTCATATCTTCACTTTATCAAAACTCTTCTTAACTTTTGACCGTCAGCAAACATTAAGGTTATGAAAAAATCATTTCTAACATTTTTAATAATTTTCATC
>CAYRAD010000447.1:0-2341 GCA_964422135.1 uncultured Vicingus sp. | reverse complement strand
TGAGGATAGCTGTTTATACAGTGTTCTGCTAAGGAGCTTTGTGCCTGAAGGGATTTGTCATTCTTCGTATAAAATTTTCTACCATAAAAAGGCCCACTACCCACTGGACATGCACCCTGTGTTATCCTTAAACTATTTCCCTTCGATAGATTATTTCGTTTCATATTTTATTAAACCTCCGCTTTTCTTTTTCTTAAAAATGCTTCTTGAGGTGTTTCTAACACGTCAAAATGTAAACTACGATGAGGTCTAACCTCATTGTACCATACAAGAAACTTTTCAATAGATTCAAATGCAAATCTGTGTTTATCATAGATTCCAAACCATTTCTCTATCTTTCCATTGCTTTGAGGATGTTTGATTCTACAAAGGATTTGTTTGATGTGGTTTTTCTTTAGAAAATCCTTAAATCTAGATTTTCCATCAACATTAGAGATGAATTGAGCCCCATGATCACTAATACATTGTTTAATTGTTCCATGTTTCATTGCAATTCTCATACCTCTTATTGATTCATCAGTTGTGGGGCTTGTACATTCAATTAATGCAAGTATTTTCCTACTTGCATCATCAATTACTGCAAAAATCCAAGTTCTTGTTGGTGAATAAAAATGCCAATCAATATGTACTGCTGTTAAGCTATGTCGTCGTTGATAACGTATCCATTTCTTCTTTCGTACATCTTTCTTTTTCTTAGGCTTTGCAAGTTTCAACTTGAGCATAATCTTATGGATGTGATTATGTGGCAAATGTATTTGATAATCTCTTTTGATTATCATTTCCAATGTTGATGCTGAAACTCTATATTTAGCATAAGTTTTTTGTACCAGTTCTACTTCTTTTTTCTTGATGGGACGGTGTGGTCGTCCCATCCTCCTGCCAATGGCAGGAGCTTTATCTGTTTTAAGATACTCTGCGTAGACTTGATTTACTCTACGAATAGAGACACCAACTCTCTTTTTAATTTGATATGTGCTCATTCCTTGGTTTTTTCTACGCAAAATCTCTAAAATCTTAGATTTTGTTAGTTTCATGACTTGATTAAAGTCACCGTAGGGAAAAACTTTTGGGATAACACATCTTTAAAAAAAATAGTGTGCTGGGCCATGACATATGTCACCAGTTAAAATAAACTAGCAAAATCATGATAAATCTCAGAAGGAGATTTACTTTTTAAACTGCTATGAGGTCTAAAATGATTATATCTCATCCTAAATTTCTCATGATCATTATCGCAGAATTCTAGTTCTTCGTCCATAGTCTTGAACAATCTCTCTACTTTGCCATTTGTAGTAGGACTATGCACTTTTGTCCTTATATGTACTATTCCATTTCTACGACACCATCTGTCAAACTTGCTATGTCTGCTCTTTAAACCATAAGCGCCACCATTATCTGTAAGAATTTGTTTAGGTTTACCATGTTTCCTGATCAACTCATCCAATATCTGCGTTACTACACTAGTTGTAACTCTATTTAGCTTAACAAGAGCTAAACTATATCTTGAACAATCATCAAGAACAGAAAGAGTATAACAATCAAACAATTCTTGTTCGTCTGTATGATCTATTTGCCAAAGACTATTTGGATGTTTACGTTGCCAACGAATCCATTTAATTCTTCTTCCTTTCTTTTTAGTTTCTCTGCACAGATTATGTTTTTTAATAATCCTTTTTATTGATCTCTCAGAGATTCCAAGATGTTTTAGATGAGGGAAGAGTTTTTCTTGTCCCCATCCAGTATTATTTCTTAAGTGAAGTACATCTTCCTCAATATTTGAAGTAATCTTATGGTGGATTGTGTTTGGTCTTCTTGAAGAATCTTCTAGATTCCATTCAGTCTTATCAAATCGTTTTATCCAACGTTTTAATGTTCTAACAGAAACTAAATAATCAAATCTAGCTTTTAGAATCATTTTGCATTTAGAGTATGAAAATCCCTTGTTTTTTAGTTTAAAGAATTCCTTTCGTATTTCTCGTTTTTCCATATATATCACCTAAATCTAATAAATCTTAATTAGATTTAAATGGTGGTGACATATGTCATGGCCCAGCACAATGTTTTTACTATATAATACAGAAAAGAAACTTATAAAAGTAAGTTATGTATTACTAGTTAAATTGGAGGTCAATAAAATGGGTTATGATAAAGAAAATATGATGGTTGTTTTGGATTCATTTCCTGAGCAATGCAAAGATGCTGTTAAGCTAGCTAGAGGTTTTAAGATTAAAGGTAAGTTTAAAAATATCTGTGTTTGTGGAATGGGCGGATCTGGAATAGGTGGAGAATTATTAAAACCATTAGCAAAGAATGTTGATATATTAACTCATCATGATTATGG
>CAYRAD010000446.1:0-2350 GCA_964422135.1 uncultured Vicingus sp. | reverse complement strand
TCCATTAAAATCACATCACCCGCTTTACACTCTTTGTTGTTATCCACATAATGTAAAACACAAGCATTAAATCCTGAAGCAATTATAGGTTCATAAGCATGTCCTCTAGAACGGTTAAATAAAAATTCGTGTGTAAATTCAGCTTCAATTTCATATTCCATTACCCCTGGTTTTACAAAGTTCAAAACTCTTCTCAATCCTTTTTCGGTAATGTTACAGGCGTGTTGCATTACATCTACTTCCAGCTGAGATTTATATGGACGCAATGTTCTCATAATAGGAGCAATACGCTCATAATTATGCTCGGGATATTTTGCCATACATTTATTTCTAAATCGATCATCACGAGTTTGAACAACGGTAACTGCTCTTAAATGTTCGTTTTGATTTAAGTAAATATTTTCGGCTTCAACAGCTAAGGCATGAAAAATTGAATCAAACTCAGAAATCCAGTAAATAGTTTCAATTCCTGATTGTTGAGTGGCTGCTGCTTTGGTTAATTTTTCTCCTTCCCATATAGCAATCAACTCGCTGGTTTCTTTTACAAATAAAATTTCGCGGTGTTTCGGATTGGCTGCATCCGGAAAAATCACTAAAATGGATTCTTCCTGATCAACTCCACTCAAATATAACAAATCATTATTCTGCCTAAAAGGTAAGATGCCATCCGCATTGGTTGGCATAATATCGTTAGAATTAATAACAGCTACCGATTTTGGCTTTAATTTTTTTATAAAATTATTACGGTTAGCAATGTATAATGAATTGTCAATGGCTTTGTATTTCATGATGCTTAAGTTTTAAAAATAAAGAAAACAAATGTAGTTATTCTGATGGAATATTCCCATTAGAAGATAGTTCTTCTTCACTATCTATATCATAATCCAATTCTGTAGATGCAGCGTTTCCAACATTTATTCGTAATAAATCATCTTCTGTACTTCCACTGGAAATTAATCCTACCATCATGATTAAATTAGTGCCAATAATTACCCAAGCTAAAATGGCTTCGTTAAAAGGTACTATGCCATAATGTTCTACTATTTTTTCAAACAATAAAATTGTTACTAATCCTCTGGGGGCAATTAACATTTGAGGAAAAATAGTACTTTTTAAGAATACCTTTAGATTAATTGCTCTGGTAAAGAAAATTACCAACATCACAAAGCAAGCAATAATAATTACTTCTGTATGGAACAACCCATCTAAATTCATAGTTAAACCAAATACAACAAAAAAGAAAGTTCGAATCAGGAAAGACGATTCGTTAGTGATAATAACAAATTCATGCCGAATGGCTACTACTTTTTCTGTATCAATTAACTTTTTCAAAAAACCTCTGAAAAAAACATGTGTATTGTTCAATACCAATCCAAAAATCAGAATAATTATTAAGGCAGAATAATGAAGATACTCTCCTATTGAGAATAGAAGAGCCAATATTGCTAAAAACAAAAAGAATTTGATTTCAGTTTTAATTTTAAGAAAAATGTACACCAGAAAATAACTCAGCACTACAGAAACTCCAACAGATATAAGAATATTCCATGATATTGCCTCAAAATAAGTTTGATTAACTTTAGGCTCTATAATCCAAAATTGAAAAAGCATAATTCCGAATATATCTGACAATGTGGCTTCTAAAATCATGAATTCTTTTTTTGCTGGAATCAAAGTATGAACACTTGGAATTACAATAGCACTACTTACTACAGAAAGTGGAATAGCATAGAAAAAAGCTTTCATAAACGTTACCGACTGGGTAAAATATAAAATAGAAGCAATTAGAGAATTAGTTGCTCCTAAAATAATTACTGAAGTGGCAAATGCAGCAAGTATGGTTTTTATTTTATTTCGATGTATTTTAATATCTAATGCTCCTTCCAACACAATCATCATTAATCCAATAATACCCAACAAACCTAAATGTTGTGTTAAATTTGGGACATTCATCCCCATATATTTAACCGCAAACTGAGCCACTACACCAGTGCCAATTAAAAAAATGACAGAAGGGATTTTTGTCCATTTTGAGATTTGTGTAAAAATGTAGGAGAATACAATTAGTAAGCTCGCTAAAATAATTGCTACATAAGGGTTGTCCATAAATCTAAAATCTTGTTGTAGCCAAATATAAGAAATCACTACTTGACTTTCTCGTTAAAAAATGTTAACTTCGTTTCTACTTGCCGCAGGCAAGGTGACACAAATGTAAGCTGCGTTTATACGCTACTAACAAGTACGTTGTAGAACATTAAGAATTAAAATAACATGAGAACACTTTTACTAGTTACGCTACTTTTAGCCACTTTTAGTTTATCTGCTCAAACTAAAAAAGTTCTTTTCGAAG
>CAYRAD010000445.1:0-2351 GCA_964422135.1 uncultured Vicingus sp. | reverse complement strand
ATTGAAAAGCATGATGCTGAACACATTGCCGAGAAAATAAAAATAATGATTGGCAATGAAGATAATATGAAAAAATGGAGCGAAAATGCTAAAAAAGCAACATTAGAATTAAACTGGGAAAAAGAAAAACAAGTAATCATTGATTTGTTTTGAAAGAACTTAATATCATATCTTTTGATGTGCCCTACCCCGCAAATTATGGTGGTGTAATTGATGTTTTTTACAAACTAAAGTACTTTCATCAAAAAGGCATTAAAATTCATTTGCATTGTTTTGAATATGGCAGAGGCAAGCAAACCGAATTAGAAAAATATTGTGTTGCCGTTTATTACTATAAAAGGAAAAAGGGGATAGCATCTTTACTAAGTTCAACACCTTACATTGTAAAATCCCGTATCTCTGAAAAACTTAAAGCCAATCTCTTAAAAAACGATTTTCCTATTCTTTTTGAAGGATTACATACTTGTTTTTTGATGGATGACCCGGCATTCAAGAAACGAATTAAAATTTTCAGAAGCCACAATATTGAATACGATTATTACCAACATTTATCTTTAATAGAAAAAAATGTCAAAAACAGGCAATATTATAAAACCGAATCTAAAAAATTAAAGCACTATGAACCCATTATTAAAAATGCAGATTTTTCTATTGTCGTTTCTTTTAGCGATTTAAAGTACTTTCAAAACAAATATCGGGATAACCAATTCGAATTTGTCCCCTGTTTTCACCCCGAAGAAGAAATTATTATAAAGCCCGGAAAAGGAGATTATGTATTGTATCATGGAAATTTAAGTGTTGCTGAAAACAAAAATGCGGCTGAATTTATTATTCTACACCTTTTTAAAGATTTATCCATTCCTTTAATTATAGCCGGTTTAAATCCCCCATCTGATTTGATTCAGTTAATTAAAAAATACGATCACATTAGATTAATTCAAAATCCTGATGATGGAGAAATGAGAACCCTTATTCAAAATGCTCAGATAAACCTTTTATATACCAATCAGGCTACAGGGTTGAAACTTAAATTATTACATGTACTTTACTTGGGAAGGCATTGTATTGTTAATTCAAAAATGGTTGAAGGTACATCTTTAAATGAATTATGTAAGGTAGAAGATGATATTCCACAACTCAAAGCATTAATTTCCGATACTTTTAATATTGAAATTTCAGAAAATGAAATTGAGAAAAGAAAAACAGTACTACAAAAAGATTATTCCAACGAAAGTGGCTACCAAAAAATAATTAACGTTTTACAATCCCTTTAATTTCTCTTGAGCTTTAGCTTTATAAAATCCATTTCTTGCTATTATTTTTTTCAGCAATTGTTTGGCTTCTTCCTTTTGTTTAAGCTCAATTAGTGTTAAAGCTTTGTACCAGTTGGCTTCTTCATAAAACTCAGTATTTTTATTATTTAAAACTTTATTTAATTTTCCTTTGGCTTCATCATATCGCTGCAAATGATAATCGCTTAGCCCTCCATAAAACCATCCATTTACCTCATCAGGATGTTTGGATAGAATTATATCAAACTGTTCAATAGCAGCACTGTATCTTTGGTTTTTGTAAAGTGCGATGGCTTTCTCTAAAGTTTCTCTGTAGGTTATTTCCATTGTAGATTCGTCTCTTTCCTTTTCTGCAACATCCTTATCCGCTTTTGTTTCAAAATCTGCGGTAACGGTCTTAGTGTCAACAGCTTGTTTTAAGTCATATTCTTTTTGATACTCCTCGGTATAATCTACTACTTTATACGAATTAATCGTAATGGTATTAAGATGGTTACCATCTTCCGAAGCTTTAACGTCTTCTGTTTTTCCGGATGGAAAATAAGCAGAAGATCTTTTTTTATTTCTTTTTTTAGTCGATTTATTTCCTTTATTTGGTTTAGATTCTTCTTTATTCTTAGATTTCTTTAATTCATTTTTCATCCCGTCATCATTATTATCTACAGTTTTTGGATTATAACCAAATCCAGTTCCTTCTGTTGAAACTTCACCAAGTTCATCAGGAACCTCAGCATTCATATTATCTTCTCTTCGATTATCGGTATTAGGTTCAAGTAATACAACCTGATTTTCATTTTCTACTTTAGAAATATTGTCACTTTCTTCTGTCTCATTTGCAGAGAACATAATTTCATCCTCCAATTCTACATTCTTTATAATATCAATTACTTCTGCATCAGCTTCAACTTCACTTATTTTCGGAGATTGTTCTGTTACAATAAGTTTAGACTTTTCTACCGAATTTCTTAACTCAGGTTCCTGCATGGTTTCTTCTTCCTCCGTAACTACAACATTTGTCCCGGTAGCTACTTCACCATCTTGTTCATTCGTTTTAAAATT
>CAYRAD010000444.1:0-2351 GCA_964422135.1 uncultured Vicingus sp. | reverse complement strand
ACATTTTCTTTTGCCCATTTTTTAAATTCATCCTTATCAAAAACTTCATATTTTAATCTTTTACACCAGCCACACCAGTCACTCCCAGTAAAATTAGCCATAATAGGTTTTCCTGTTTTTTTTGAAATAGCATAAGCTTCATTAATATCAACTAACCAACCTTCTGCATGAGCTTTATATTCAGTAGTATTTTTAACTACTCCATCTTGAGCATATGTTGTATATCCTGTTAGCACAATAAACAGAACCACTATAGTCTTTAAAATTTTCATGTATTAATTTTTTAAATCAAACCAAATTTTATACCAAATTAAGAATTATTTTACTCCGTGCATTAATTTTTTAAGAAGTGGATTAATCAATAATGCTATTCCTCCTATTAAAATAGGTACGATTGTAAATATTAAAAAGAAAGCTGAGATGTCATATTTATCAGTAATCTCATCTATCATACCGCCCATCTTTCCGGAAGTTTTGTTACCTATAGCTAATGCTAAATACCAAACACCAAACATAAATGCTATCATTCGAGGAGGCACCAATTTACTAACATAAGATAATCCAACAGGGGAAACACATAACTCACCCATCGTATGAAATATATAAGCACAAATTAACCATACCATGCTAACTGATGCTGTTTTAGCTCCTTGAGGAATGCCAGTAGCACCATAAGCTAAAAAGGCAAAACCTATTCCCAAGAAAAATAAGCCAATTGCATATTTATTTGCAGGTTTTGGGTTGTATTTACTTTCCCACCATTTAGAAAATAAAGGTGCAAAAGCAATAATAAATAAGGAGTTTAGTATTAAAAACCAAGTTGCTGGTATTTGAATTTCATTTTCTTTTTTCTTAAGAACAGTAGCTGGAATTTTTGAGGGCACATTGATTGCTTTATCATTTGGCAAATATTTAAAATTCTCTCCCTTTTTATCTACATCAATTAACATTATGTTATCATTGGATAGAAAATCATTTGCAGATCGAATCACATTTGTGTCTTGTCCAACAACTGCTTCTGCTGGGACTTCTGTGTTGGCTGCAATGGCATAGCTTTTTGTTAGTTCTTTCCCTTTCTTGTCTATAGAGCTAACTTTATAGGAAGGATAAGAAACTTCATAAGAATAAGTGTTGAAATTTTTATTTATTTTCCAGCCAATTATTCCCCAAATAAGAAGAAAACTAAAGCCTAAAATTAAGTTAGAGATAAAATACTTTTTGAATGTTTGCTTAAATAATAAGAATAAAACATAGGTAATAATCCCAACAGGAACGACAGTAATTATAACATCTACAATATTAAAAATTAAGGCTGCATTACCTGATAAAATTCGATTGGTATAATCTTTTGCAAAAATACTCATCGACCCTCCTGCTTGCTCGAATGATGCCCAGAAAATAATTATGAAGAAGGCGAATACAACAACAGCAATCATCTTATCCCTTGTAATCTTACTGTACCTTACTATTCTAGAACCTAACAAGTAAAAGAATAATAAAAGTGTTATTATTATTGAATAATTAGATAAGTCTGTGTCTCCATTACTTAATAAATTATAACCACTAATTTTTTTAACAGGATCGTTAATTACCCATGTTAAACCAGAAATTGCTACAATAATTATAAGCAGTTTATCTATCAAAGAAAATGGGTTTAATTTATCTTCAACTAGTTGATGATCATCTGTTTCTATGGTTTTATCTATTTTGTTAGGATACTTTCCAACATCACCAAATATTTTTTGAGCAAAAGTAAATTGCAACAATCCTAATAACATAAAAATACCTGCCAAACCAAAACCCCAACTCCAGCCCAATGACTCACCTAAATATCCACAAAGCATAATACCTAAGAAAGCTCCAGCATTAACACCCATATAAAAGATGGTGTAAGCTCCATCTTTTTTATCAGGGAAATCCTTGTAAATAATAGAGATAAATGAAACCATGTTTGGTTTAAAGAAACCTGTTCCAACTATCAATAAAAACAAGCCTAAATATAAAAAAAATGGAACGGCTTCAATTGCCATACTGGCATGTCCCAGCGTCATAATAATTGCACCAATAATTACTGCTTTTCTGTTTCCTAAATACTTATCTGCTAATGTTCCGCCAACAATAGGTGTTAAATATAACAGAGCAATGTAAGTCCCATATAATGCCAAAGCATTTTCTCTAGGCCAATCCCATCCACCAATTCCAAATGAACTTACTAAGAATAAAACCAATAAAGCTCGCATTCCATAGAACGAAAAACGTTCCCACATTTCTGTAAAAAACAACACAAATAAACCCGCAGGATGCCCTAATACTTGTGTTTTAAAAAAATCATCTGGAGCTTTACTCATAAA
>CAYRAD010000443.1:0-2365 GCA_964422135.1 uncultured Vicingus sp. | reverse complement strand
CTAGAAAGATTTTGTTCAAGAAGATCTTTTAAACCATTTTCTGAATATATTTTTTTTCCATTAAAATTAATGGTTAAGCCTGTGTTCAGAAAGGCATAGTTCCATAGTAATTTTTCAATATGTTGAGTTCTGTAATGAAAATCTTTAAAAATTTGTTCATCAGGAATAAAAGTTGTTTTAGTACCTTTTCTTAAGGTAGTAGATTCAATATCAAAATCATTAATTAAGTTACCTCTTTCAAATTCAGCTTTCTTTATCTGGTCTTCTCTTACAGCTTCTACTTTAAAAAAACTGGAAAGTGCATTTACTGCTTTTGTTCCCACTCCATTTAACCCAACTGCTTTTTTAAATGCTTTGGAGTCGTATTTCCCTCCTGTATTCATTTTAGAGACACAGTCAATCACTTTTCCTAATGGAATTCCTCTTCCATAATCCCTTACCTTAACTTCTTTATCTTTTACGCTTACATCAATAGTTTTTCCATAACCCATCACATATTCATCAATGGAGTTGTCGATAACTTCCTTCAATAAAATGTAAATCCCATCATCATAGGCAGCTCCATCTCCTAATTTTCCAATATACATTCCCGGACGCAATCTAATATGCTCCTTCCAGTCCAGAGACCGTATATTATCTTCACTATAATTTACTTCTTCAGCCATAATCCGCTTAAATTTTTAAAGGGCTAAATTAGAAATAAAAGAAAGAGATTTAATCCTTTGTTTAAAAGGTTTTCAAGGAAATTATTAACATTTTCAACAATAAAAACAAGACTTATTTAAGCTCTAAATTATCGACTCTGTTTTTGAGATTTTTCAGTTCAATTCCCACGCTCCTCATCAAATTTAAAATGTTAGCAGGGTTTATCTCATCTTCTTCGTATTGCCCGATACAAAGATTTAATTTAAATTGCCATATTTCTAACACATCAGACAAATGTAAAAGGTAAGGTTGGTAAACTTTATTATCGGAAGAGAGTGTTAAAAACCCTTCTTCCATTTTGTTGGTAAATACACGTTTGTAAACCAAACCTTCTTCTTTGGTTAAAATAATGTAACAATTGCCCTTTTTAACTTGACTGACACTCTCAATATATTCGGCAACCACCACATCACCGTCTTTTACCCAGGGATGCATAGAGTCTCCTTTAATGGGGAAAGCTCTGTGTTTTCCTGTTGGTAAAAAATTTAAGCTCATAATAGGCAAATCAGCTATGTATTCGGTATCAGAATAGCCCTGTAAATAACCTGCCGAAGCTTCTTTAGTTACCACCTCAATAACATCGTTATTGTTTTCATCTACCTGAATAGGAAACAAAACCCGTTGGTTTCCAATATCAATAAAAGAATCCTGTTCTCCCAATGTCAAATCATTTTTTACCAAAGCATCAACCGGCACCTTAAAAAAATCTGATAAGCTGATTAATGTTTCTATTGGTGGCTCAGAGCGACCTTCTTCATACGAACCCACTCTTGATTTAGAAATGTCCAGTTCTATTGAGAACTGCTCCTGAGTTAAGCCTTTTAACCCTCTTAAATGCTTAATATTTTTTGCTATTTTTCCCATAACTACAAATATAAGCCAAATAATCTATTTTTTGTAGTTATTCTTATGAAAATTTAATTTAAACAGTAAATGAAACAAAACATAAAAGGAAGGAAACTACCGGAATATGATTTAACCGCTTTTTGCAGATCCGGCCAGCAATTAAGGCTGTTCTAACTATTACCAAACAAGCCCATTTTATTACCTTCCGAATCTAAAAAGTAAGCAAAATAACCTAAATTACTACCATCAATAAAGTTCTTTGGAATGATATATTTTCCTTCTTCAGTTTTATTTTTAATGAGTGTTTTACTCACTAGAATTTTTCCGCCATTTGCAACAATTTTTGCCTCCAAATCACTAATTGAAGGATCTCCATCAAAAAATAGTACAACACCTGTTCTAATTTCAGTACCTCCATTATCAACAATTGCACCGGTAATTTGACCTTCTGCTAATTGAAAAATACCATGTTTAATCCCATTCAATTCAACAATATTTAGATCTAAACCAAATACTTTTGAATAAAAATATGTTGCCCTGTTAAAGTCATTTGCTGGAATTTCGAACCAGCGAATTTTCTGCTTAACGTAGTTCCTCTCTTTTTTATCTTTAATCAACCAAGACATAGCTTAAAAGTACATCTTTTTTTAATGAAATAAAATTTAAGTTTTAAACATTAATTGACAAAGTAATTAAAACTTCTTTTTTCCGAAAATATACAATACTGATAAACTTGTAATTAGAATCAATTAACGAAAGGAAACAAACCCTTTTTTGCTTTTCTCCAATACAATTGCCTTTCCATCCTCCTGTA
>CAYRAD010000442.1:0-2365 GCA_964422135.1 uncultured Vicingus sp. | reverse complement strand
ACACAACCTCTTATCGCTATCTGTATCCTATAAATTTGTACAAACCAATATTTGAACACATGTTTGCGATTTTTGGTAAAAAGAAAATTAAAGAAGATGTTGTTGCCAACATTTTTCTTAACTCAATTTTAAATACCATAGACAAAGGATTTCCTGAAATTGTTGGAATATTGAATGATGCAGCGGAATTCACAACTTCACCAAGCTTATCTGTTAATGATGATGATTATTTTACATTGATAGTATTAGCAGCTAATTTATCATACATTCCAAAACATTTATCCCATTCTAAAGATGATAGAATCATTAACCTAATTTATTTAAAATTAAGTAGAGTTTTTGATGTTGATCAGGATAAACTGGAAACTGTGATTAAAGAATATCAGTCCTACCTTTCTAAAATAAATCATCCTTCCAAGAATATGCTGTACGCCATGTCTAAAGCAATTTTTGGCAAATATGAGCTTTACGATTATCAGGACGATTATTTCAAAAACATGAAAAGCCCCAACCCAATGCTTTTAAAAAGGCTGGACGAAGCTATGGAAAATTTCCTTTGGAATTGGGATGCCTTTCATCAAAAATATCATATTGCTTAATATCAGTTGATAATAAAAGAATTGTCAGAGACAATTCTGACCTCTTCTCAAGGAGATGTATGTTCGTTTACCCCAAGATAGAGTCTAGGTGAATTCTTTTTGATTAAATTGCTTTTCCGCCATTTCACAAATGGCATCTCCTATAGCCAAACAAGATGTTGCTGCAGGTGAAGGTGCGTTTAATACATGAATGCTTTTATCTTTATATTCTATTCTGAAATCATCGCGAGTATCTCCATTCTCACTTAATAACATGGCCCTTACACCAGCTCCTCCTTCATGAATATCATTAATGGTTAACGATGGAATTAAACGTTGTAAGGTTTTTAAAAATAATTTTTTTGAAAATGCTCTTCGATATTCGTTATAGGCAAAGCTCGTATTACTAAACAATAATTTCCAGGTTCCTTTATAGGTCAAGGCATCAACAGTATCCCTGAAACTAAAATCTGTTTTACGGTAACCTTCTCGTTTAAATGTAAATACCGCATTAGGTCCACACTCCACATCGCCATTAACCATTCGGGTAAAGTGTACACCTAAAAAAGGAAAAGCCGGGTTGGGAACAGGATAAATTAAATTTTTAACTTTATGTTTAGCTTCTTCAGTTAAGCTATAATAATCACCCCTGAACCCTACTACTTTTTCTTTGAGTTGAACATTATCTTTTTTAGCTAATCTGTCCGCCTGTAATCCTCCGCAAAAAATCATGTTTTTGGTATGGTATTTATTTTTTGGCGTAATGACCTCTGTAATTTCTTCTCCATGAAGATAATTCAACACTTCTTCTTCCAATACAATTTTACTTTCTACCTGAATTGCCGTTACCAATTCGGCCAGTTTTTCGGTGGTTCCGCGGTAATCAATAATTCCAGTGCAAGGCACCCAAATACCTCCAATGGACTCAACAAAAGGCTCAATTTCTTTGACTTTTTCTGCATCTATTTTTTCAATTCCTTCGGTATTGTTGGCTAATCCATTCTCAAAAATTTTATCCATAAACGGCAATTCGTCTTCGGTAACCGCAGCCACCACTTTACCGCAAACATCATGTTGAATGTTATGTTCTTTTGCAAATGCTACCAGTTGTTTTCTGCCATCCACACAATTTTTGGCTTTATATGAACCCGGTTTGTAGTATAGTCCAGAATGGATAACCCCCGAATTATTGCCAGTTTGATGATCAGCTAAATGCTTTTCTTTTTCAATTAACAGCAATTTTAACCCGGGATGTTTTTTTTGAATTTTATAGGCTGTTGCCACACCTACAATTCCCCCACCCACAATGGTGATGTCGTAAATTCTATCGTTTTGCAAAATAATTGAGTTTAAAGCACAAAAGTACTATTATTCCTAAATAATAAAACCCTTTGGCACTTGACTTTCTTCTAAAAAACGCTAACTTCGTTAACACAATGTAAGTCGCATTGAAACGTAACCAACAAAGACGTTATATGCCATGCTGAAGAAGCTGACCGCACAAATAGCACATTTGGTTTTTGCTACCCAAAACCTGACCCAGAAAAACCAAAAGAGCTATTTTTTGCCACCACCATCAGATTAATGTAAATTTGTAAAATATGAGCTTTAAAAAATGACAATAGAAAATTACATTGACAATATAAATCAGAGATACAAACTTGGAAATGCAACTGAACATACATTTAGAGGAGAACTTGAACAACACACATAAAAAGTATATCATATCACATACAGAACAAAAAAAAACAAAAAAAATATAACTACACAGATATGTGAAAAGGTCT
>CAYRAD010000441.1:0-2381 GCA_964422135.1 uncultured Vicingus sp. | reverse complement strand
AACTACGACTAATGACTTCATATTAGCTCAAATTAAATTAATCCCTACAACATTTTGCATTAACAACAATAAGTTTTTTGCTAAATTGTACTATCATTTTTTTTAAAAGATTAAAAGATTTTTATTCTTTTTAAGAAAATTGAAAAAACTAATTTTTAGAACTTACCTTTAATATAAAATAAAAAGTAATTTAACAAAATGTAGTATCACATTGTCTTATTATTTAAAATATCATGAATTATTGCCCAATTTGTTTCTGGACTGATTTGAAAAACAAAACTATATTTGTTGTATGAAAAGGGGATTAATTACTTCTTAAAATTAAGCATGAAATCCATTCGTCATCCCATTGAAATGTTAATAATATGTGTTGTCTTTACACTATTTAGCTTTTATCTTCATATATCAAGCTTTACTAACACGATGATAAATTATGTTGATGAAAATCATCCTAATGTAGAAAATATCTGTATCACTGATGGATTTTTACCTTGGGCGGTAAATTATCACAAAACTTTACCCGACTTTAAAAAAAGACAGGTAACAACAGTGTTAGTTGAGATGTTTTCTAAACTATTTAACGGAAGGATAAGTACTGTTTTTGTTTGGGTTAATTTTTCATTTATTTTTTTGTGTGGAATTCTTGTTTATTATTTAGCCAGACTTTATTCTTTGTCACATATAGAGGCTTTGCTAAGCACTATTTTTTTTCTAACGGCTTTTTCAATATTATTAGCCTATTTCATACCTATAGCTACTTATGATGAACCAATTCAATATTTCTTTATACTGCTAAGTTTTGTTGCTTTGAAAAAGAAAATAAAGGGCTTATTTGTTTTATTCTTCACAATAGCAATGTTAACAAGAGAGTCTTCAGTATTGTTATTACCGGCTATAACTTTATTCTTAATGGATATTAATTTCAGAAAAATTTATGAAGAAAAAATTAAAATTATTTTAGTCATATTGACAGTCTCATTGCCGATTATTTTATATGTTTTTTATTTATTATGGTTCTATAACATGAATCCTCAACAATTTGTAGAAACTAAAACAGTTTTGTTGGATAAATTTATGAATTATAAAAAAAACTTTAAAGACTTGGAAAATATTAGCAGAACAATTTTGTCATTTACATCTGTTTATCTCTTACCTGTCTTTTTTATTATAATTTTTAAACGAAAACATAAATTGATTCTTTTGGATACCAAATTAATGTATGCCTTTTGGATTTCTTTTTTTTTGAATACAGTTATTGTACTCCTTTCTGTTTATGCCGAAGAATCTAGAGTTTTTACTTTGCCATTGTTGTTCATATTTCCAATTTTTGGTAAAATTATCAGAACTGTTATTAGATTTTCACCACAATTCTTAAAGTATATGGTTCATCCTAAAAGACTGCTTTTTTTAGTCAGTATTACAGTAATTGGATGGATACTTTTTAATCAAGTTTATAAATTAACATCTTTTAAAATGACTGAAAATCTCTATAGAGAATATAACACGATCTCATTTTTAATAATAGGTATTGTTTGTGTGAGTCTTTTTTATTTACAATCTCAAGGTCTAAGAAATAATAATCAAAAAATTAATTCAAAATAACCGCAATTATAGGAAGCTCTTTCCCTTATAAATACCTGTAGTCTGAAGCGAAATCAGAGCGTAAGCGACTAAGGACATCATATTAACTCAAATTAAATTAATCCCTACAACTTTTTGCATTAAAAACAACACAGGACAAGTGGGGAAGGAGGTTTGTTAAAAAAATCATTTACTTATTCAATTCTTCCAATTCTTTCATCCATTTTTGAATTAGTTTCTGTCTTTTTTCATTTAACCAGGTAGCCTGAAAATGAATAGAATTGACACCAATAACATAAAATTGACCGTTTCGTTTTACCATAACAGGTGAACCACTATTGCCTTTACGTGTTTTTAATTGATGCGTGAAGTGGTACCTGTGAATTTCGCTGATGGTTGATGTTTTCATTATCATAATTGCTTGATGGGCATAAATTCCTACAGCCGGATAACCAGCAGAATATATGGTGTCTCCAACGTGTATATCCTCAGGATTATCGAGTAAAGGCAAATAATCGAGTGATTTTAACAGTTCATTATTGGCAATGGCAGTATCCGGGACATAAATTAAAGCAAGGTCGTGTGGTCGTTTTCTAAACCTGAAATTAATGATGTTCCATTTGATTTTTTTGTAGCTTTTTTTGTTGTCAATAACAAATTTAATTGATCCAAAGGGCTGTTCATATGTTTTACAAGAAGGGTAAAGCCTGATATGATTAATAGGGTGGAAGATTTTTTTTTCGAGATTGTGGGCCGAAGTTAACAGGCAATTTTTGCTAATAAAGAAAGAAGTTGATTTG
>CAYRAD010000440.1:0-2383 GCA_964422135.1 uncultured Vicingus sp. | reverse complement strand
TTCTGATCAAGCTTATCTTCAACGTTTCCTTGATTCATCATCGCTCTCATCTTCTCAAGATTAAGTTTTTCTTGTGCTTCTTGTCTTTTTTTCTCGTTATCGATGGCTCTGATGTCAAGTTCTCTTGCTCTAAGCTTCGCAACTGGGTCATGATCGAACTGCGAAGTGATTTTTTTCTCTTCCTTCATAAATTCCTCCATCATTTCAGCCACCAAAACTGCTTTTCGTGACTCAATTTTCTGTTGCATCATCATTGCTTGCTGTTGCAACTGCGGATTTTGTTGTGCCATTTGCTGCATTTGCGCTAATTGCGGTAATTCATCTCTAAATTCGATTTCAATTTGCTCTTGAGCCATCAAAGAAATGTGTTCTAAGCAATTTTTTTCAATAGCAGCACCTACCATGGGTGCATTTCGCACTAAATTAGTCGCTAAAAAGTTTAAATGGGCTGTAATGTGTGCTCTATGGTCTTGTCCAGGAAAAGCCTGAAAAGGTAAAGCTCCTAAAGCATCAATATGCTCCAATGCCGGGTCTTTTGGCATGGGTTTAGGTGGTTTTTTCAAAATTAAGTCCACATCTTTCACTCCTAACGCTTCATACATGTTTCGATACACCTCATACTGGTTATGAATCTGCGGATTTGAGGCCGCCAATTGCAGTTCCGTTTGGGCGAGAGATATTCTCTGAGTTTGACTAAAAATGTTCGGATCTGCAACCGGCAGAATATCCACTCGGTCGTCAAAGTCCGCTTGCATAACTTGCCTTTGGCCTCCAACAACATCGTATGGATATACGGGTGGTAAGTATAGTTTAAATACTCTTGCGAGTAAGGTAAATTCTCTTTTCATGGCAGCGTAGAGCCTTTTGTGAATGGCCGACATCACTCTTGAGCCTCTTTCCAACAAAGCCACGGTCGTGCCCACTGCTGCTTGTTGATTCCCATCGCCTACTTGCAGGTCCGCTATAGAAGCGAATCGTTGTCCTGCTTGAACCACGACCCCCATAAGTTGTAATAAGGTTGCTGACGGTTCCTTGAACGGAAGCGTCATGAAGGCATCTTTTAAACTGCCTCCCGGTGCATCGACATCTCTAAATTCTCCAGGTTGAAGCGCTTGCGCCTCGTCTCTCATTTTAATACCACGCATTTTAAATCCAGCGGGTAAATTCGACAAGGTGCCAGCATCAAGGAGCTGTCTTAATGCAGCCGTTGCGGTTCTCGATAATCCACCAATCATGTGAATTAAACCAAAACCATAAAAGCCTAAACCAGGTAAAAATTTAAAGTGAACAAAGTATTGAATTTTTTTCTTCGCTGCATCGCCTGCTTCGTAATTTCTACGAATGGATAAAATTTTTCTTGTGCCATCTTCTAACGTGATAATGTAAGGAAGTTTAATTCCCGTTGCTTCTCCTGTTTCTGGGTTGGTGTCTTCAAAGCCATCTATATTTAAGTTCGCGTGAAATTCTAATAACGTAAATACACGATCATCTCGACCTCGACTTGCGCCTTCGAGTTTTCTTTCTTTTTTCTCAATTTCCGTTTCATTCATGTAAGAAGGATTCACCTCAATATCCAGGTAGAATCCTCCTACTTGTTGTTTTCTTAGTTCGTTTTCTGACATACGAACGACATGAACAATAGTTTCCGCATCGTCTAATGAGGTAGCCGTATACGGAACTACTAAATCGTCAGCGGGTACAAACTTTGATACGGCTCGTCCCATGAGTTCATCGTAATAAACTTTTTTAAATGCTGACCCTGAAAGGGGTAAATAAAATAACATCTGATCAAATTCTGCTTCATACTCTTTCATTTGATCCATAATTTGATAATTCATATAGTCTTTAACTCGGAGCGCTTGTTGCTCTTTGTCGGGAGATTGAAATCCTACGATCTGTGTCCGCACGGGACCTCCCGCAGGTATTAATTCTTTGTAAGCTAAAGCTTGAAATTGTGTCACCGCTTCTGCTAAAACGGGATGCGAGGCGCCAGAGGCACCTTTAAAAGGTTCGGACCTGTCTTCATAGTTAAAACCTAAAAGATCTAGTCCTGTAATATAAGCTCGTTCCCAATCTTTTCTGGATGTTTTGTAATCAGTATAATTATGGTAAAGTTCGCTTCCTAAAGGATCTAAAACAGAGTCGGGAAGCAGTTCTGCTAAATTGTCAAAATGACCTTCACCTTGTCCTGGATTAACCGCTGCAGGATCAAAATTAATATCAACACTGCCATCTTCGTTTTGTACTTGTTCAATGGGTTCTCCAGCTTCTTGTTGCTTGACTAACGCTTCTTGTTCAGCCGCTTCAACTTCTTCGGGTCCAGGTATATTTACTGTTTGTTTAACGTTGGGTAACGCTTTGTCAATCTCAGCCATTTATTCTC
>CAYRAD010000439.1:0-2384 GCA_964422135.1 uncultured Vicingus sp. | reverse complement strand
TTTGGATGTAATTGTTGGTAACATTGCTACTGCTGAAGCAGCAAAAGCTTTGGTTAAAGCAGGTGCAGATGGTGTGAAAGTTGGAATTGGACCAGGATCTATATGTACTACCAGAATTATTGCTGGTGTTGGTGTTCCTCAATTATCTGCTGTTATGATGGTGGCAGAAGGATTAAAAGGAACAGGAGTTCCAATTATTGCTGATGGCGGAATTCGCTTTACTGGTGATATAGTAAAAGCATTATCTGCTGGAGCAGATTCTATTATGGCAGGGTCGTTGTTTGCAGGCGTTGATGAATCTCCGGGAGATACAATAATATATGAAGGAAGGAAGTTTAAAGCTTATCGTGGAATGGGTTCTATTGAAGCAATGCAGAAAGGTTCAAAAGATAGGTATTTTCAAGATGTAGAAGATGATATTACTAAATTAGTTCCTGAAGGAATTTCAGGACGTGTCCCTTATAAAGGCTATTTAAGCGAAGTAATTTACCAAATGGTTGGAGGCTTACGTGCCGGAATGGGATATTGTGGAGCGGCCAACATTGATGAATTGAAAAAGGCAAAATTTATAAGGATTACAAATTCAGGAATGAATGAGAGCCATCCACATAATATTACAATTACAAGAGAAGCACCAAACTATTCAAGAAGATAATTTTAATAAATTTTAAACAATGAAAAAATTAGTATTTATTTTATTAGTAGCATTTTCAGTATCTACATTAACTGCACAGCAAGCAGACCCTGTATTGTTAAATATTGGAGGTAAGGATGTAAAACTATCGGAATTTAATTCCATCTTCAAGAAAAATAATACCAATGAAAAAACAACAGAGCAATCTATAAACGAATATTTGGACTTGTATATAAAGTTTAAATTAAAAGTAAGAGAAGCAGAAGAATTAGGTTATGATACCTTACCTAAATTTATTAATGAATTAAAAGGTTATCGAAAACAATTGGCAGAACCTTATTTAACAGATAAAGAGGTTACTGAAAATCTGATTAAAGAGGCATACGAACGATTAAAAACAGATGTAAGAGCTAGTCATATTTTAATTAAAGTTGTTCCTGATGCATTACCATCTGATACTTTAGCAGCGTATAATAAAGCAATAAAAATCAGAAAAAGGATTTTAGCAGGAGAGGAGTTTTCAAAAGTCGCTTCAGAAGTTTCTGATGATAAATCAGCAGTCAAAAATGGAGGTGATTTAGGCTATTTTTCTGCATTACACATGGTTTATCCATTTGAAACTGCGGCATATACTACCAATGTTGGTGAAATTTCTATGCCTATCAGAACCAGATTTGGATACCACATCGTAAAAGTAGTGGATAAAAGACCTACTCGAGGTACAATTAAAGTAGCTCATATTATGGTAAAAGCACCTCAAAATCCCGACAATAAAGGGGCGGAAGCAAAAAAACAGAAAATAGACGAGATATACGAAAAACTTACCAAAGGAGAAGGAAAGGATTTTGCTGCATTGGCCAAACAATTTTCCGATGATAAGGGTTCTGCAAGAAGAGGTGGAGAATTACCTGAATTTAGTACTGGAAAAATGGTGGAACCATTTGAAAATGCTGCTTTTGCGTTGAAAAATGATGGAGATATTTCAGCACCCATACAAACAGAATTTGGCTGGCATATAATTAAAAGAATTAGCCTTAAAAAATTGGGAACTTACGATGAGTTATACAATGAAATTAAAGCTAAGGTTGCTAGAGATTCCAGATCAAATAAAAGTAAGGATGCATTACTAAAGAAGATAAAGGATGATAATGGATTTAAAGAAAATATAAAAGAAAGAAACGATTTTTATAAATTAGTATCGAAGGATGATTTTATTAAGGGTGAATGGAAAGCTGATAAAGCTAGCAAGTATAATAAAGTTATGTTTGGTTTTTATCCAACAGATGGAGATAAATTTGAATACACGCAAACAGATTTTGCTAAATATCTTGAAAAACAAAGAATAAAAGGAAAAACTGATGTAAATGTTGTTGCTGAAATTAATAGAATGTATTCTAAAGTTATGGAAAAATCAGCAATAGACTTTAAAGATTCTCGATTAGAAAAAACAAATCAGGAATTTAGATTATTAATGCAGGAGTACAGAGATGGTATTTTGTTATTTGATCTTACTGATGAAAAAGTATGGTCTAAAGCAGTAAAAGATTCTGTAGGATTACAAAAATTCTATGAAGAGCATAAAACCAATTATATGTGGGATAAAAGGGTAGATGCAACGTTATATGTTTGTAGTGATGCTGCTGTTGCCAAAAATGTTCAGAAAATACTTAAGAAAAAAGCAAAAAAAGGATACACCAATGATGATATTATTAAAATGGTAAATACAGATAGTCAACATGCTTTTAAAGCA
>CAYRAD010000438.1:0-2404 GCA_964422135.1 uncultured Vicingus sp. | reverse complement strand
ATAAACACCCTAATTACTAAGACTAATTCTAATGATTCAATAACTCAATTTTGGCATCAAGTGTTGAAGAGCACTAAATACTACATATCAGATTCAAAACTTAAAACCGATTTTCGTGATAAACAAATGGCTGAAAACTTGATTTGGATAAAAGAACAAAATCCAAATAAAAAAATTATTTGTTGGGGAGCAACAAGCCACTTCCTCTATAATTCCTCTGAAATAAAACTAATTGGATTCCCTTATAATGTAATTGACAATTATTATGGAAAGCAACCTATGATGGGACAATATTTGAAAGGAAAATATAAATCTAAAGTCTTTACTGTTGGTTTCATAGCTTATCAAGGGCTATTTGGGCTAACAGGAAAACATAAAATAAAACCTGCAAAGGAGAATAGTTTGGAATACTTAATTGGAAAAGCAGGATTTGATAATTGTTTTTTAAATTTGAATCAATGCAATTCAGGTAAACTTATTTCTAGACCATTAGGTAATAAATATATGAAAAATAACATCTCTAATGTTATGGACGGTGTTATCTTTAATAGAAATATGGAAAGGTCTCGTTTAGACCGTAATTTCTTTTTAAAAATATTTCCCGAAAACAAATGGATTAAACCAGAGGTTGAAGTGAAAGAATAAAAGTGGGTAACATCATCTATATTTCATAGGGCAGTTGGTAGTAATTTGAAACAGTAAAGCAATTAATAAGTCCCGCCAAAACTTTGTTTTGCCGTTTTATCCGAAAAAAATTAAACCCAAAAGGCAAAGTTTTGGCTAATTAGTTAAACGAAAATATGTACTTTTAAATCGCCCTACGAAAACATAGATTGGGCGTTGTATTGAATTAGATACGTTAAACAAACATCGTTTACAAAGTTAAAGGAACATCGTTTACACTTTTTAAAGTGTATTTTGAAATAAAAACAAATTGCCAACTTGATTGGTTACTTGAAATAATAACCGTTTAATTCCTATTTTTTGCTGTGTTACACTAATTATTTATTCGGTAGAATTATCACTCTTTTAGCAATAATTCCTTTTTTAGTAGCCATTTGAATGGAGTACATACCTGAATCATTTTTAGTCATGTCGAAACGTTTTTTATATGTTCCAACGAATTCGTTCAATTCTTCATAATAAATCAATTGACCAATCGCATTGATCATACTTATGGATAATAAATCTTCCTGAGCCTCAAATTCAATAATAAATCCATCTCTGGCAGGGTTAGGATAAATAAGGAAATTATTTGTTAAATCATTATCATCAACTCCTGTAGCAATCATCACGATTACAGAATCGGTATTTGAACATCCGTTCAACGAAGTTCCGGTAACTGTATATGTGGTAGTTACAACAGGAGAAGCAGTTACCACAGGACCTAAAGTAGTATCTAAGCCCAGCGGTGGTGCCCAGCTATATGTACTCGCATTATATGCATTAAGCACCACAGATCCACCCGAACCAATATTAACTGTATCATAATTAATGGTAACCAACGGATTTGGATTAATAAATAATTTAAATGTATCTGTTGTAGTCATCGGACAACCGTCAACAGTATCTGTTATCATAAAGTTATAAATTCCTACATTTTGATTATTAGGTGTAAAATTGTTTCCAACAGCTAGTAAAGTACCAAGGTTTGAATACCAATGAGGATTATAACCTGAATTGATAAACGTTACTATATTTCCAAAGCAAACGGTGGTATCATTAACAACAGGAGGAAGTGGTGCCGTATTTATGGTTAACGTAACCAGAGTTGCAGCACCTTCACCACAGCCCGGTAAACTATCGGTAACGTAATAAATATAATTACCCACAGCAGTTTGTCCGGTTGAGAAGATTGATCCGGAACCAACAACATTTGTTAAAGCAACATCACTATACCATGTTAAGTTAGTACCTGTTGCAATTAAATCAGGAACAGGACTACCAAAACATATTGAGGTATCATGAGAAACCGGTGGCGGAGTTATATTAAATATTTCGAGAACAACCGGAACTGAAGATCCTGTTCCACAACCAGAAACGCTATCAACAACATAGAAAGTATAAATTCCCGGAGCTGTTTCTCCTGTTGGGAATGGTGATCCGGTATAAACTAAATTACTCAAAGTACTATCGTTGTACCACATTGGATTACTGACTCCTGTGGCTATCAGGTCAGGGACTGTACTTCCAAAACATGCTGACGTATCGTGCGATACTGGTGTTACTGGAGGAGATAAAATAGTTAATGTTACCGTATCTGATAAACTCGTGCATCCTACCGGAGCCTGAGTAACATAATAAGTATAGCTTCCTGTTGCCGTTTGTCCCGTTGTATAATTACTGCCCGTTCCTACTAAGTTGGTTAAGGCGGCATCGTCATACCAATTGATGTTCGTTCCTG
>CAYRAD010000437.1:0-2434 GCA_964422135.1 uncultured Vicingus sp. | reverse complement strand
TAAACTATTGTATAAATTTCATCATCACTTTCGCTTACATCAAAAAACAAATTTCCTTTTGAAGGATTAGGATAAATGATTACATCAAGAGCTTTCTTAGATGCAACGGCAATAATTTTAGAATATTCATATTTCCCATCAAAATCGATTTGTTTTAATCGGTAATAGCTTACAGCAGGAGAGGCAGAATAATCTTCAAAGCTATATTGATTAACTTTATCAGAATTTCCATGACCATCAATTATTCCTACATCAATAAAACTTTTTGCATTTGATGATTTTTGGAGAATAAAATAATCATTATTTATTTCCGCCTGTGTGGTCCAGACTAATTTATTACCACTCTTATAATTATAACCTTTAAACTGAATTAATGTAACAGGTAAAATCCCTGTTGCTGTCCAATTTGATACATTAAAATCACATTGATCACCTGCCCATCCATCAACCATAAGATAATATTGATTCCCAACGGTTAATCCTGTAGCTGTAACTGTTCCTGGTGTTGCTGTTGCAGGATTCATACAGTTAGAAACAGAACTTAATGATGTGCAACACCCATTAACATCAGTAGTTACACTATAAACTTCTGCTTGTATCCCGTCTCCCCATGTACAATTGTTTACGCTCACAAAATTGAATACCTCGGTTGTTGCTGAAGCTGTAAAAACATACCATGAGTTGTTTTCAATAGACCCGCAAAAACTTGTTCCGGGATCATCAGCAGAATAAATGTTGGTGGTTGAACTAGACCATCCGGATCCTCCTTGAGTTAATATTGCAGGATCTGAGCAAAAATCGTTATTTGCTACATTACCACATGGACCTGTAGGTGGTGGAGTTCCAACACAAACATCAAAAGTAGATGTTTGTCCAGTAGTACTAGTCCATGTATAAACTCTAATATAATAAGTATTACCGGGAGTTAAACCAGTAACAGTTTGTGAGTTTGGATCGCTACAAGTACCAGCAACCAAAGTTAACGTAGGACAGGTTCCAGACCAAACAGAATGATACATGTCGGTAGTAGAGCCTGCAATATTTAATAAATCAATCATATGAGTAGTGCCTGTAGCAACAAAGGAAAACCAAACGTCATCGTCTTCAGTTCCACCACAAGACGCAGAACTTTGAGAGGAAGCAGTAGCACTTGCTACAGATCCAGCAGTTGTTGTTCCACATAGATTATCAGGATTAACCGTTAGAGCAATAGCACCAGTGCAATCATCGTTAGCAGGAGGAGGAGGAGGAGTTCCAACACAAACATCAAAAGTAGATGTTTGTCCAGTAGTACTAGTCCATGTATAAACTCTAATATAATAAGTATTACCGGGAGTTAAACCAGTAACAGTTTGTGAGTTTGGATCGCTACAAGTACCAGCAACCAAAGTTAACGTAGGACAGGTTCCAGACCAAACAGAATGATACATGTCGGTAGTAGAGCCTGCAATATTTAATAAATCAATCATATGAGTAGTGCCTGTAGCAACAAAGGAAAACCAAACGTCATCGTCTTCAGTTCCACCACAAGACGCAGAACTTTGAGAGGAAGCAGTAGCACTTGCTACAGATCCAGCAGTTGTTGTTCCACATAGATTATCAGGATTAACCGTTAGAGCAATAGCACCAGCACAATCATCATTTGTAGGAGGAGTAGGAGGAGCAGTAACTGTAGCATCTAAGCAGTAATTTGTTGAGTAAGGTGCTGACCAATTAGACATAACAATATAGTAAGTAGTTCCTAATGTTAGAGCAGGAGTGGTAATAGAGAAATTTGAAGAAGATGATCCACTAGTATAACTTGCAATACAAGTTGGAGAGCTGCCAGGACAAGCGTCTAATACAAATAAACCAGAATATGTCGCAGTTAAGCCAGACACATCAAGTTGAAGTGCATTACCTGTTCCAACATAAGAAAACCAATATTCACCATCATTATAAGAGCTGCTGCAAGGGTTTGTTGGGGCACCTCCACCATCGGGAAAACTACCAACGTTACTATTTGTCCCACACTGTTGTATGCCAGGTGTTAATACTATTGCACCACCACATGTTGCTTGAGTAAAGCCAGCGATATTTAGTAAAAGGAATATGAATATTATAATTATTTTTTTCATATCTAAATTTAATCAACAGGATTATTATTATCAGCATTGGGTTTTTTATAACCATACTTTTTCAAAATAGTTTGTATTTTTTCCTCTAATTGGATGTTATTTTTGTAAGGATAAGTAATAGTTAACTCTTCTGTAAATTCATTGAGTGTTAATGAAGAAATTTTTTTCTCGTATGAAAATAATATTTCATCTTTTATTTCTCCTTGAATATTTTTTGAAAGCCCTTTTAGGTTAAAGGTTAATTTTTTAACATTTCCTAAATTCCTTGATTCAAATACAGCTTGTTCATAATCTTTAGTATTTGTTTGTGCGTATGA
>CAYRAD010000436.1:0-2434 GCA_964422135.1 uncultured Vicingus sp. | reverse complement strand
TGTGCTTTTTTACTAAACGTTTGTTCTGCTTTTTTCGTAGAATCTGATTTTTCCGCTTTTGGCTGGTATCCTTTTTCATCAGCAATTACAATTATTTCTTGCCCAACTCTTACTGTATCACCCACATCGCAAAGAAGTGTTAAAAAACCAGATACTCTCGATTCAATTTCAAAATTTGCTTTTGAAGTTTCGTAATCTAATAGCACTGTATCTTCTTCTACCTCTTCACCATTTGATACATAAATATTTGTAATAATTACCTCATCATCGTTCGCATTATCTTTTGGGACATGAATTTTTTCTAAGATATTCATATTATGCTCCTTAAAACTGTTATTATGGTTTCAGTGTTAATTAATATTTTTTCTTCTAATTGTTTTGTTGCTGGAATAGGGATATTTATAGAACCAATTCTTTTAAACTTTTTATTACCTATTTTGTTACATTCAATAAGCGCAGAAACAATTTCAGAGCCAATTCCACCCTCTACATTTCCCTCTTCTAAAGTTAGAATAATTCCAGTTTTGTATGTTAATAATGCAATTTGAGAGATTTGAAGGGGGTATAACTCTGTTAACACGATTATTTTGGGAAATACCTCAAATTCATAGAATATTCTATCAACGGATTCGAGAGCACAATGAACAGCTGCTCCATATGTTATGATGCTAATCTCGGGTTCGATATTATTTGGTGAACAAACAATTATCGGTAGATTAGTATTAGATTTTTTAAAGGTATAAGATACCGTTTTTGGTAACTTATTTTCCAGCCGTCCATAATCAATTTTATTTTCTATTAAAATGGTAGTGTGCTTGTAATTTTCAATGGATTTCAAAATTACTTTAGAGTCAATAAGCGTGTTTAATGCTACAATTCTAATATTATTTAATCCATTAAATATTTTTTCGATAGACTGCGAATGAGTTGGTCCATACCCTCTTCCACCACCCATCGGAGTTCGTATTGTGATTGGAACAGATACTTGTTTATTATACATATAAAAAAACTTTGACGCATTTGATAATATTTGATTAAACGCATAACTAATAAAATCACCAAACATGATTTCAATAAAAGGATTATACCCTAAAAGAGACATGCCGATACCCATTCCAACAATACCTGCTTCTGAAATTGGAGTGCTTATTATATTATCTTTAAATTTTGTTGAGAGACCTTTTGTTACTTTAAATGCACCCCCATAAGGATCAGCTATATCTTCCCCAATAATCATGGTTTTTTTATCTCTATTAATTATATCTGCAAAATATTGATTAATCTGGTTAACTTGTTTTTCAAAGATTTTAATTTCGTGATTTTCCCATTGCACTAAATCCTTGCATTGATTTATTTCTTTACCCAAATAGTCATTCAAGTTTAGTTCGCTATGTTTTTTTGCGTCATCAACATACAAGTTAATCTCGAATTTTATTTTTTCATAAAAAGATGATAGCTTTTTATTTGAAAGTAATTCTTGATTTAAAACATCAATATTTTTGTAATATTTAATTTCTTTGTTATCTCTATCATCATCACCTTTAGAGTGCGCTTTTAGCCTATAAGTATCAACCTTTACAAAAACAGGGTTGCCATTTCTAGCACTTTGGATAGCCTCTTTTGCTTTTCTTGATAAATCCTTATAATTCCAAGTGTTAGTTTGATAAACATCAAGCCCAAATGATTTTGCCCTATCAACGATTGATCCAGCCATATTATTTTTTATAAGCGTTGATTGGGCATAAAGATTATTTTCACAAACAAATACTATTGGAACTTTATATAGTGAAGCCATATTCATTGATTCATATATTATCCCTTCGCCCATGGTGCCATCGCCTATAAAACAAAGAGCGACCTTGTTATTGTCTAATAACTTACAAGCTTTGGCCACACCCAAGGCGACAGGAGATAATGAGCCTTGTGGTCCATTGGAAAAAAAGTTTTTATTACACAAATGTTGACTGCCACCTATTCCTGCGCACACACCGCTCTCTTTGCCCATTAATTCAGAAATCAAACTACGATATTTTTTACTAAATGCTATAAAATGACCATGGCATCGATGATTACTAAAGACATAGTCATTTTTATCTAAATGTCGACAAAGTGAAACAGCTGACAATTCTTGTCCAATACAAGTATGAACCGTTCCACTTAATTCCCCAGTTTCGAATAGATTTAAAAATTTCTCTTCAACAGCTCTGATTAAAATTCCTAACTCAAAATCACTTAAAGCATTAATATTAATTTTTTTATTATTTTTCTTCGACATTTTATTTATACTCTGTGTTTAAATAACATTCTTTAAATTCTCGATTATCCGCTCACTAATTGACCTACCCGAATCAGAAAAAGGGAACACTCCGCCCGTGATTGTTTCATATAAATAGATGTATCGACAGGATAACTCTGCCACCAATTCTACTGGCGC
>CAYRAD010000435.1:0-2457 GCA_964422135.1 uncultured Vicingus sp. | reverse complement strand
CTTTTCCTGTTAACACTTCTCTTCTTCCTAAATAAGAAGCCTCTCTACTCATATAAACCAAGCGATAATCATCCAACACTGTTTTTTTGAAATTTTCTTTAGAAAGTTTGTCCTCAGAAGTTTTGATGGCAATCTTGTCACTCATACACTACAACTATTTTTATTAAGTTTAAACTACTTTTTTTTTGAGTCTTGCGAAATTAAGAATTAAATCCATTTTTTGGAAGCGATTTTTTTATTACGCCTCACCTAAAACTGAAAAAAAAACAGTTTTGATCTCTCCTCAAGGAGAGGTATAAGCGGAAACCCCGAGAAATCCTCGAGGAATTCTTTTGAATTAAAAATGATCTCCAAAATATTTTCGATAAGAAGCTTCGATTTATTATATTTGTTGCTTGATTCACAAAAAATAAATTTACAACATTTACTATGGGAAAAGGTGATAAAAAAACAAAAAGAGGAAAAATTACAATAGGAAGTTATGGGGTAACCAGAAAAAGAAAAACCAAGCCTGCTTTTATAGCCAAAACTCCTAAAGTAAAAAAAGCTGCACCTAACAAAAAAGCAGAATCAGTTAAAGTTGAAACTGAAGAAAAGGTAACAACAGCTAAAAAAACTGCTGCTAAAAAAACAACAGCAAAAAAACCTGCTGCAAAAAAACCAGCCACTAAAAAGGCTACTGCTAAAAAACCAGCAGCAAAGAAGAAAACCACTGCTAAAAAACCAGCAGCAAAGAAGAAAACCACTGCTAAAAAATAACTCTCAAAGCCTTAATTTAATTAAGGCTTTTTAATTTGTTGTAGATTTCTAACACTTGAGGTACAATTAAATGTTTCCCATCATTTTGAATGCAGTAATCTGCATACTTTAACTTTTCTTCATCTGTTATCTGAGCCTTAATTCTGGCTTCCACTTTGTCTAAAGGCACATGGTCTCTTTTAATCACTCTTAAAATCCTATCCTCAATCGAAGCAACTACCAAAATTATTTTATCTATATTTTGATAGGCACCACTCTCTATAAGAATTGCTGCTTCTTCCATTAAAATAGGGAAATCACGATGCTGTTCAACCCAAAAATTAAATTGCTGGCGAACTTTAGGGTGAACAATTTTGTTTAACTGCTCTAAAGCATTTTTATCATTAAATACAATTTGAGCCATCTTTTCGTTGTTCAATTTTCCGTCAACATATACTTCTCCAAACTGCTGTTTAATGGCTGCAATTATTTCCTTATCGGTATTAATAATAATCTTTGCTTCCATGTCCGCATAAAAAACAGGAACATCTAAAGATTCAACTATTTTGGAAACCGTAGATTTACCACTTCCTATTCCACCGGTAATTCCTACCAACAATGGTTTTTTAGTTTCGTTTTTTAAGGATGTATTCAACTTTTCCGGGGTTTAAAGATAACGACTGAATAAAATCAGGATATTCGGTAATGTCAACTTTTAACTTATGATTATAATTATCATTAATCTGATTGTAGTCAATTTCGGCTTTAAATTCAGCACTTTCCAGACTAGCCATTTTACTTAAAGGAATCATAAATTTTAATTCCACTTCATCAGGAATTGCTTTAATAACCAATGAATCCGGAACATTTGTATATTCAATGGCTACCTTTTTTGAAGTTTCAGTAAACTTCTCTACCGGAATATGAAGGATGACCTTGTCGGGTTTAAATTTTAGCTTCATGTAATTATAAGCCCGACTAAAACCAACTGATTCCGTTATTGTTTCAGACAAATTTTTGTAAGAAATACTATCAGTATAAACTTCATTTAAGGTATCTATTACTGAAGCAGGACCACTTACCTTTGTTATAGCTGGTTTTACCAATATTTCCCCAAAAAGCTGGAATTGTTTCTCATAATTTATTTGAGTAAGCGGAATAATTTTCACCATCTTTTCTTTCCTTTTATCATATAAAAATTGAATAGAATCCGGAAATATTTGTTTGATTTCTATTTGTTCTCCCAATTGTGTAGATATATAGGAAGTGAAAGCTGTTGTTGATAATGTGGTATGTTGTAATTCATTCTCATCATTATGACTAACCCGAATTTTAGATAAATTAATACTCACCTCCGGTATTTTCAATTGTAATTTATAGGCCATTAAATCATACCCCAAACCCTTAATGGTAATTTTAAATTGTTTGGGTAATTCATTCAATACGACTTTATCTTTAGGTAAATTTGTATAGCGTACTCTAAAATCAACATCTGTAGTAAAATGTTTACTTAAGGCATTTAAAAACCAGAAGAATGTCGCTAAAATCAAACAAGACAAAAACACATAAAGCTTCCTGTTATTGGAAGCTTTATCTATTCGGTTTTTAAATATTATAAATAGCTTAGTCAAAATACTAAGTTTATTTTTTCTCCATCTCTTCAGCAGAAAACTCTTTAGAAATAGCTGATTTTTCCATTTTTAGGCGGTTACCACCTTC
>CAYRAD010000434.1:0-2467 GCA_964422135.1 uncultured Vicingus sp. | reverse complement strand
CTGTGCTAAAAGAGTTTTCAGAAGGATTTCCAGTTCTCCAAGTATTAGAAGTATTTTGAATTGTTTGTGTCCAACCATTTGGAGGGAAGGTCTCAGAATCAAAGTTTTCTGCAAGTAGTACTCCAGGTTCTCCGCCACCATTTTCTTTTTTAATTTTAATTATTCTTGAATTACCAACATTAGTCTGGCAATAGTATTCTCCGTAAGGATTGTAATCATCAAAACTTGCTTGCTTTGTATAATAATAAACATCTGATGTAGCACCATCAATTACTACTCCATCTTTGTACCATTGCCATGTAGTAGCAGAAGGAACGTTTGCATTTAAATTAAATTGACTGTATAAGTGGTCAGCGTTTGTAAATGTTTGATCTACAGTTCCATCCATTGTTATTTGGTAATTTTCCCAAAATCCGTTATTTGTAATGTTTTTGAGAACTGTTACATCCAAGGACATCCAATCATTGTCTCTAACTGTTCCATCATTTACAAAATCTTCAGCAAATTCAACTCGATCCATATTATTATATGATTGAATCACACCGAGTAATTCTACATTATTTTTAATTGTCACTAAACTTACTTGAATTATACCATCTAGTTTTACATTTTCAAATGATGTAGAATCAGCAAAAGCAAACAAACTATCTGAATGTATTGTCCCACCACCAATAAAATGACATTTATTCATTGTACCACGATCTGTTTCTAGCACTTTAGAGAAGGATACACTTTTCCCTTCTTCAATTACAAATTCACTATTATTGAAGTAAAAATTAGTGTTTACAAAACTTACATCTGAACCAGCAATTAGTTTTTGTCCAGTTCCCTCATATCCTATTCCCATTGCAAAGTCTGCAGTTGAATATGGTGTTGAACCTGAAATAATTTGATCTGTTGAACCAATCATTCTTATTTTTTCACAATTCCAAACGCCATTATTAGTAATATTGCCAATAACTTCTACATACAATGCCGTCGCATTATTATCATTATTTTGAATTGTTCCATTATTGATAATATTTTCATAAACTTTAATTGAAACTCCATTATTAACTGGCAAAAGCATTTTTCCACTATTTATCGTTAAGTTTTTACATTCAATTCCATAATTATAAATTGTTACTGTTCCATCAATTATAACATTATCTGTAGCTGTTGGAACCACGCCACCAATCCATGTTGTTGTTTCAGACCAGAGACCACCAGTAGTAGTCGAAACTATATCACCACCAGTGCTTCCCGCAGTAACCGAGATGTAGTCAGTTTTTATTTCAGTCGCATTATCTGTTCCATTCGAGGCAACTAAAGTAACAGTATAATCTCCGGCAGTTGTATATATATGAGTTGGGTTTTGCTCTGTTGAAGTTGCACCATCACCAAAATTCCAGTTCCAACTTGTAATTGCTTGGGTTCCACGAATCAAGGTTTCGTTCTTAGCTAAATCAATCATTTTTGGAGGCATTACTGGAGGTGCTGTTGGTATTCCAGGTGAATCATCAATTGTATTAATAACAGAAACAACACCAGTACTTCCATCAATTGTTAATACATTCCAATATCTACCAGTTCCGGAAGTTGGTATATTTACAGAATTTACTAATCCAGCATCCGTATAAACTTGCACAACTCCTGTAGAAGTTGAAATATCTGGTGAACCAGAATAATTATGTACATAATAAGTATATGTGCCCGTAAACTTTTGATATAATGTAATAGTTTCTGGTCCATAAGCACTCATATCATCATGATCTAAAGTTGCATACGGTGCCGAAGTTGAATTTCCGGTATTTGAATAATATACAGTATATTCACTTCCTTCAATAGATGGAGTTTTAAGATATGAATCTAAATCATCAGGAGTGCTTCCCCAATTTAATACAATTCTCATTTCCCCAGCTACAAGAGTTGGAGAGAGTGAGGCATCCATTGTGAGGGTTTCCCCATCACCTATCACAACTTGATTATTTGTATAAGTACTAAATCCAGTTGCCGAAATAACAACTGTATGAGCTGCATCATTTGATTGGTCTGTGAACATAACTTCTAATGGTGCATCTCCTGAAAGTGGAGTTCCAGAAAATGCTGCGTTTAATGTTGCAGCTGGAATATCAGTAATTTCATAATTACCATCTGTATCAGTTTTTGTTGTAAGTGGACCAATTGCTACTAACGCACCTGAAATTGGTGTTCCATCAAGCGCGTTTGTCACCTTGCCATTAAGAGTAGCGGAAGTCCCTGAATCTTCACCCCATCTCAAACTAATAGTTCGGGAATCCACACCATCAACCACACATTTATAATCTGCTGTTTCATTAGAAGGCGAAAGAATGACTTCATAATTTTGACCTATCGCACCGGATATTTCGGTATTATCTTTATACCATTGATAATTTGTACCTGAAATCTCAGAGACTAGCCTTATTGGCACATTATAGCCATCAGACGAAATATATCTTACTTCCTG
>CAYRAD010000433.1:0-2471 GCA_964422135.1 uncultured Vicingus sp. | reverse complement strand
TTTTTGTAGTAATGGTCGTTCTTTTTCTTGGTTTGTGTTAGTAACAACCCATAATTTATCTTTTTCATGTATATACATATCAATTATTTTTAATTTTTTTAGTGGCATGTCAGTAAATCCTTTATACCAGTTTTCAAACTCCTTCATGTTTTCATATACATAAATTGATGATGCCATATTCATATATGTTATAATTGATTAATAAACCCTACGAATCCTTAAATAAGTGAAATGTAATAAAATAACATGTTCGAAATACTAGAAACACTATTTGAAGAAATAGTTATAGGAATAGCACTTGGAAGTGGAACTACATTAATAGCATACTTTAGGAAGATTTCTAACACACAAAAAGACCTATGTTTGCGAGTAGAACAACTCCAAAAAGCCCTTATTATTTTGGCAACAGCACTAGATAGACAGTCTAACAGGCTTCATGAAGAAGCAGATTCCGACCTAGAAGATTTGGTAGGCAAGGTTTTAGACAAATAGTGTCATTATACTTAAATACACCCTTGTTTGAGTTCATCCATGGTAGATCCAGTATTAATAACTGTTGTAGCAGCAGTAATTGGTGCAGGGTTAAACACACTACGAGGATACCTACATAGAACAGACGAGTCTTTCTCTGCAAGGAAATTCGCAGGTGCTTTAATCATCTCTACATTCGCAGCAATAGCAATAGGTCAAACTATCGCTACTGAAGGCATTGGAGAGGTAGGTTTAGTCTTAATAGGCTTGACCACTGGTTTCGCAGCCGATTTCGCTATAACAAAAGCAAAGAAAGATTAGAAAAGCTATGTTTTGGGTCATAACCCAACTTTTCTTCTTTTTTTATACAAAAACTTTAATACTAAAGGCAATAGATGATTTATATGGATAAAGTTCACTTTACTGGTTTACAAAGTGCATTAAAAGGTATGGACGGAGTTAATTCAGAAGAACGTTTTTTTGAAGGTCTTTTAACGGTTCAGATGAAAGATAAACAGGGTGAGGTCACAATAGTTGATGAATTATACAAGGTTTTACCTGTATGGATGGATAGAGGAGCACCTATTACAGACACACACTCAAACAGAGTTATAGGAAAAGGCATAAATTATGCTTTAACATCTGCTAGAAATTCAGAAGGAGATCTTTTACCTGCAATTAAAATAACAGGAAAAATTTACAAAAATTACGAATTAGACAACTTAATTTGGGATAAGATTAAAAATGGAGAGTATAAGGGATTATCATTTGGTGGAGCAACAAGAAGCCAAAGAACACCAATGAAAATGAAAGATGGCTCTATGGCATATGCTTTAAAGGATTTAGAACACTATGAGGTTGCAGTTTGTAAAGACCCTGCAGTCCCAATGGCTATCATAACAGATGTTAATAGTATTGCAAAAGCAGACTTTAATGCAACAGAAAGAGGAGATGGTAAAATGGTTATTAGATGTAGTAAAATGGGATGTTTTGTTGAAAAATCAAATATTATGAAGGCTTGTGCAAATTGTGGAAATCAAACACCAACTAATCGATATTCACATCATGGTGGTAATACACAATGTCAAAACTGTGGTTCACCATTTCATGATGTTCCAAACGCAAAAGTAACACCAAGTCCTAATCCACAAAAAAAGTATCAAGAAAAGAGAAGGATGCAAAATTGGATCAAAGAACGAAAACACACTCATAAAAACCCAGTTGCTGAAAGTAGAAGCAGTCAGTTTTGGAGAAAGGAAGATGCATTAAAATGTGAAGAGTGTGGTCATGGCATTATCTTCAAATATTCAGATATAGCAAAGATGAAAGATCCTAAAAATTGGAAAGCAACATGTCCAAACTGTGGTACCAGAGCAAGAGGAGTTAGAAATTTTTCACAATCACCAAAGTTTGTTGGAGGTAAAGAAGGAGGTAGAGGAAAAAAAGGTAAAGAAAGGAAGAATATTAAACCAGATTATTCTCCTGAAGATAAAAAAGCATGGAAAAGACGACAAGACATAGCTGCAAACGAGAGTTTTAAAAAAAGGTTGGAAAGTGGAGACTATGCTGAAGCATTTGGAGAAGGAGTTGGTAAAGCAGAATTAAGAGGTATAAAAACATTTGAAGGAAAGGTACAAGCATTACAAAATGAAGGTAAACCAAGAAAGAACGCAGAGAGGATTGTGGGTTCTTTTGTTAAAACAGACGTTGAAAAAGACTTCATAGAAGATACTAAACCAACAAGACCTGCTTGGAGAAAAAATCATGAAGAAGAAGAAAAAGAAAAAGACGATCAACATTTATCAGAAATTAATGAAAGATCTAAAAATTGGTTAGAAAAATTCACTGGTGGTGACTTAGGTAATAAACCAGAAAATACAACTATTAAAGAACCAAAATCAACCTTACAACGAGGTCTTGGTAACAGAGCAATAAAACCACCACACGCAAAACCATTGGCACGTGAATTGGGACATATTGCACAAAGACGGGGACATATG
>CAYRAD010000432.1:0-2493 GCA_964422135.1 uncultured Vicingus sp. | reverse complement strand
TTAGAAAAGCAGCAACAACTTTGTTGTTAGGTTTTCTTAATGGCACATCGGTTGTAATAAAATAGATACATCACTTGGTTTTACATCGAAAATATATTTTCGGTAAAACTTTGTTCAGTATGACATTTTCTGATGCTAAGAATCCCACTAAACTATTAATCAAACAAATTCCAGGAAACACCAAATTTTAATGATCTAGGCATTGGTGGATAACCAGGAACAGAATAAGATTTGTGCAAACTTCTACCTGCATTATAATGTTCCCACTTTAAAAATACTTGAGCGTGTTTTAGGTGGGTATTTAAAAATATATCAACACTTGGATAATACCCTATTTTATCTTTACCAGCCTGAATATAAAACTCATTTAGAGCAGGCATATATTTATATCCATTATAATCCGTAGAGTATGAAATTCCGATACCAAACTGAAATTTTAGTGCCCTTTTAAAAATATATTTTTGGTAATACAACACTTGTCTTCCAATAATTTTCGGCAAAGGGAATAATAATTCATCTGACGTTATCTGATAAATCATTGCTGTTCTAAAATGAAAGTTGAGCAATCGATAATCTTTAGCTAAAGAAAAGGTAGAAATTGACGCTGTATTAGTATCCTGACTTGCTAAAGCCAATGTGTCAAAATAAAATGTATTGTTTAAGATTTTGCTTTCAGCAGAAATTTCCAGTTTCAGCTTTTTCAACTTAAAATTGATATAAAAATCAAGCAATGATTGTTTCTTAAAATTTTCATTAGCCCAGATAAAATGATTGGAATTATAGTTTTTATATTTTAAATCCGGTTCGGTTAAAAAATAGTTAACATGTCCATTAATATTGTATTTTGCTTTATCATAATCTATTTTAATTTCAGACTCCATATCTCCATTATTGTATCCATCTAAACCAAACTTAGCAATCATATCAACAGTTATTGCCTCTTTTTTCAATCCACTTTCAAATCCTATAAAATCAGAATGATAAGTCCTATCCATAAAATCATTTTGTACATATTGTTTTTGATCATATTGTCCTAACAATTCAAAACGAAAGTCATCCTTTCTAAACCCGACAAAAAGTGTGTTGCTTAAATTATTATTGTAAACAGAATCTACTGAAGAAAGAGAGTCTAAATAAATAGTGGTATAAATTTCCGACAAAGGATCATTGTCAAAAAAAACACGTTTTTTTGTAGCATACGAAATTTGATGTTTAAGATAGATTACTTTTTTACCAGACGAATCAGACCCTATTTTAAATAAATCTAATCTTTGAGTTAATTGATTATTATACCTTTTAATAAATGTATTGGAGTTATCCAAATTAACTCGATAGGTTCTTTCGTTATCATATAGATTATTCTCATAATCATAGGCCTTAAATAAGCCGGTATTTGGATCAAATGTCTTATAAAGCCCTCCATTTTCATCATAAAAATAGCGGTAAATACCTGTAGAAAATTTTATCTCATAAGTATTCTTTTTTGTATGATAATTAAATGCTCCTGTAAAAATGGTATTATTTGCCTCCTGATTGGTATATGCTCCGGGAGAACTAATTTTTTTAAAATCAAAATTTAATGCCATCAATTTTCCAAAGTGCTGAAAATGTTTGATAGAAAATTTTTGTTCTTTTCTGCTCGCATTAATATAAGTAATATTTGTAAAAGGCTTTATCCCATTTAATTTAAACAATTTAACATTAATTGGATCTTCTTTTAGAAATACTTCCTTTCGATATAAAAAATAAGTGGTAGGATAATAAAATGGAGAGCCATAAGGGCCCAGATTATTAATTAAAACATCATGCTGATGTTTATAAAATAAAGTTCTCATTGCTTCATTATCAGAACTTAATATAGAATCATATTGTAAATTTTCAGCATTTAAAGAATCCAAATTCTGAGCTCGTAAAGAGAGCGTTAACTGAAAAAATAAAACGATTAGTATTTTTATTTTCACATTCATTGCTAAAAGGCGAAAGTAACAAAAAAGCCCCATCCGACAATAGTCGGACGAGGCTTAATTAAAATTGGCAACGACATACTCTCCCAGGTAAACCTAGTACCATCTGCGCTAATGGGCTTAACTTCTCTGTTCGGAAAGGGAAGAGGTGAACCCCACTGCAATAGTCACCATAAATCATCAATATCAAAAAGACATCCATCGAAAGAAATTAAAATAAAATTTATTGTTTAGTTAGAAAGCTCTAGGGTAATTAGTATTGCTCAGCTTTGACATCACTGTCTTTACACTTGCAACCTATCAACGTCATCATCTTTAACGACCCTTAAGGGAAATCTCATCTTGAGGCTGGCTTCGTACTTATATGCTTTCAGTACTTATCCAATCCGAACGTAGCTACTCTGCGATGCAGCTGGCGCCACAACAGATACACCAGAGGTTCGTCCAACTCGGTCCTCTCGTACTAGAGTCAGATCCTCTCAAATTTCCAACGCCCACAACAGATAGGGACCGAACTGTCTCACGACGT
>CAYRAD010000431.1:0-2496 GCA_964422135.1 uncultured Vicingus sp. | reverse complement strand
AATTTTAAAAGTAAAACTATTGTTATCTTCAGCTTGACTGGAGATTTAAATAGATTCTCAATCATTCCGATAGTTATCGGAATGGGAATGACAGAAAAGAATAATTATGGTAAAAGAGTTATTTACTAAAGAAGAAAAAGAACAAATAGTACAGGCAGTAAAAGCAGCCGAACTTAATACTTCCGGAGAAATTAAAATACATATCGAAACTCGATGTAAGGGAGATATACTAGATAGAGCTGCATTTTTATTTGACAAACTGGAAATGCAAAAAACTGAACTAAGAAATGGTGTTTTATTTTACCTTGCAGTTGAAGATAAGAAATTGGCAATAATCGGTGATGCCGGAATTAATCAAAAAGTTCCGAAAGGATTTTGGGACAAGATTAGAGACCACATGGTGAGTAACTTTAAAAAATCAGCATTTACTAAAGGACTTTCAGAAGGTATTGTGATGGCGGGAGAACAATTAAAAACACATTTTCCACATCAGGCAGATGATGTTAATGAATTATCAGATGATATTTCTTTTGGGGAATAATTATCCATTTTCAATTAATTATATGAAAAAAATATTCTCAATAATAGCACTGTTAACAGTTTTTACAACAGCAAACGCACAAGATTGTTTATTAGACCAAAAACCCGTACAGGATTTGGTTCAGGATTATGCAGATGTATTAAGTGATGCTGAAGAACAGGGCTTAAGGCAAACATTAATTAGATTTAACGATACCACATCAACTCAAATAATGGTGGTTACAGTAACAGACCTTTGTGGTTACGATAAAGCTGAATTTACTTATTCTTTAGGTGAAAAATGGGGAGTTGGCCAAAAAGGAAAAGATAATGGAATTGTTATCATGGTGAAGCCTAAGGAAATTGATGGGAAAGGAGAGGCGTTTATTGCCCCAGGATATGGATTAGAAGGTATTCTACCGGATGCCATTGCCAAACGAATTGTGGAAAATGAAATGATTCCACGGTTTAAAAAGAAAGATTATTATGGTGGAATTAAGAATTCGGTAAGTACAATTATGTCAATTACTTCAGGTGAATTTTCTGCAGATGAATATGCCAGTAAATTAAGAATGAAGAACATATTGCCCTTTCTTTTGGTCATAGGTGTTTTTATTTTAATTATGGTAATGAAAGCAGGAAAAGCTCGGAGGTATGCTGTAAGCAATAACCTTGGGTTTTGGGCTGCTTGGTCGCTAATGAGTGCATCCAGTAGAAGTCATGGTGGTTCTTTCGGAAACTTTAGTTCAGGAGGTGGTAGCTTTGGTGGTTTTGGTGGAGGTAGCTTTGGAGGTGGTGGAGCAGGAGGAAGTTGGTAGTTAAATGATTATAATTCTCTGTATATTACTTTCTCTCTTTGTTTTATGGGTACTTTCTTTTTGTTACAACATACATTATTTTTTTAGTTCAAATGATTCAGAACTAGATACTGTTTTTATCAATAATTCTAAAACATTTGAAGAAGCATCTCTAAAACTCAATATTCTTGAAAAATATGTAGGTAGGCAATTAAAAAAACCTAAAAAAATATTAAAGTATTATGAAAATAATGCTAGAAAAACAAATAGAAAATATCAATATTATGCATCTTATATTGAGCCATCTTTTGTAAAAATATTTATTAATAAAAAAAAGGGAAGTACATTTAAAATATGTTGGTCATTACTTGATAAGCCAATTAAATATCATTACATAAATATTTATATTTTTCTTACTTTAATTGTAATTATTGTTACGGTAATACTCATTGCTTCGTATGGGTTTTATTCAATTTTAATAATTTTATTTTGGGTTGGTTTATTGCTAAGGTTATATAATTATATTATTCAATTAAATTTAATTTTCTTTTATATTTTACTTGATGGCATATTGATTCTTTTCAAACAAGATAGGGGGAAACTGATGAAGAATGTAGCATTATTAGATTTGATGACTAAAAGTTGGTTCGGAGCAAAAAGAAATAATGCTTATGTAATTGGGGCAGTGGGTGTTTCTATGTATGATGGTTTTGGGGGAGGTTCTGGCTTTGATGGTTTTGGTGGAGGTAGCTTTGGAGGTGGTGGAGCAGGAGGAAGTTGGTAGTCAGTCAATCATCAAACCCAGGACGAATAAACCGGTGAACATCAGGAAAATCCAACAACGTCATTTTTCTTATCTTAACTAACATTGCCAATAATTTATATAACTCATTATTTTCAGGAGAAACGGACATAATAATTTCCCATGCAGTAATACTTTTCTCAATTCCAATCAACGCCACTTTAGCACTTCCATTATGGTCATTCTGAATGGAATCTTCGTATTCTTCGTCAAATTCCAAAATACCATGATACGCTCTTGATAATTTAACATGTATTTGAAAACTATACCATTGGATAGTTTCAAGAGCTTCTTTAAAAATTTCTAAATCATTAAAATCAGTATTAATTCCTAATTCTATCTGCTGTTGGTATTCTTCAACATATTTTTTGAACATTT
>CAYRAD010000430.1:0-2519 GCA_964422135.1 uncultured Vicingus sp. | reverse complement strand
CTGCAGCACTAGCATGCTCATAGCATCATACACACCTATATCATTGCATGGCTGAAGGCATAACAGAGAAGGGCAGCCCGGAATATGATAAAATAATAACCGGAAAATCTGCCTATCTGAATCTTCCTTTCTATTGGGTTAGAACAATTTTATTTATTGGAGTTTGGATGTTTTTCGCCAACTGGTTCAGAAGAAATTCATTAAAAGAAGACCAACTTGATTTATCTCAGTTCAGTGACGGAGTATCTCCCATCTACAAAAAAAGTATTTTAATGGGAGTTTTGTTTGTGGTGTTCTTTGCCTATTCATCTACTGCTTCTGCATGGGACTGGTTAATGTCAATTGATGTACATTGGTTTAGTACCTTGTTTGGTTGGTATGCATTTTCGGGTATGTGGATTTCTTGTATGATCGTTTCAGTTGTATTAGTACTGTATCTTAAAAGCAGAGGATTATTGAAAGATGTTAATGACAGCCACATACACGATTTGGTTAAGTGGATGTTTGCCATAAGTATGTTATGGTCTTACTTATGGTTTGCACAATTCATGTTAATCTGGTACGCTAACGTTCCTGAAGAAACAACATATTATATTTCCAGGTTTGAAAATTATAAACTATTATATTTAGGAACATTTTTTATCAATTTCCTTTTACCATTTTTTGTATTAATGTCAAGAGATGCTAAAAGAAATGCAATATTTATTATTCCGGTTGCACTGATATTATTCTTTACCCATTATTTGGATGTATTGGTAATGGTATTGCCCGGAACTATGCATGAATTTGGTCAACTTGGATTAGTGGAAATAGGTATGTTTTTAATGTTTTTAGGCATTTTTATATTTATGGTTTTAAGGGCTTTATCCAAAGCACCTTTAGCTGTAAAAAATCATCCTATGTATGATGAGAGTGTTCATCTTCATACATAAAATTTTTTTAAGTCCTTCAAATAGGGCTTTTTAATTATTATGGAACAATGTGTTAGTAATTGTGCGACTTGTTTAAAAGCAAACTTCTCTTTGTTTAGTGGGTTAAATGAAGCAGATCTTACTACGCTTAATGAAGGTAGAGAGAAATTGTTTTATAAGAAGGGAGATATTATTTTCAAAGAAGGAGAAGTACCGGAAGGATTACTTTGTTTAACCGAAGGGAAAGTAAAATTATCTCGACAAGGGAAAATTGAAAACGAATTTATTGTAGGACTGCATAAACCTGTTGATTTTATTGGCTTTGATGATTTGCTTGGAAATAGAGCATATACTTCTTCTGCTATAGCACTAGAAGGAGTTTCTTTATGTTTGATTGATAAAGAAAATTTATATGATGTGATAAAAGGAAACCCTGATTTTGCATTAAAAATTATTCAGGATTTCTCTAAAAAGGTTGAGACTACAAAAGAGAAATTACTCATGTTAACCCAAAACCAAATCGAACAACGATTGGCTTTTGCCCTGAATGAGTTAATAGAGTTTTTTGGATATGAAGCAGATAATAAAACTATAGCTGTACAAATTAAAAGAAGAGAAATTGCAGCAATTTCTAATATGAATACAGCAAACGTAATTAGGACTTTAAGTAAATTTAAAAACGAAAGAATAATAGATACAGTAAAAAAGAATATTATAATTTTAGATTATGATAAGCTAAATAACCATATCTGACAAAAGGTTTAAGGAAAATTATTTTAAATTTAATTTTGCTTTAATTTAATTTAAATATTAATTTCGAAAACCTAAAAAATATGTTGTATAACATAAAAAAACTTATTTAGAAAAAAGCATAAGAAGTTAAAAAGTAGTACATTACAGAGTTAAATTAGATTAGGAATAAGAAAGTCTTTAAATTATGATGACCATAATAATAATAGCAGTTTTATTAGCAATTGTAACGGGAGTACAATTTCTGAAAGTAGCTGAATTAAGAGCTAAGAGTAAGGGTGAACTGATTTGGGAAGTGAAAGAAAGTGAATCAAAAGGACAGGCAACTTTAATTTTATTATTTCTTTTTGCTTACATGGGATTTTTTGTTTGGCAGATACTGCATTGGGGTCATTTAATGTTGCCTGTTTCAGCTTCAGAACACGGTGAAGGTATTGATTTTTTAATGAAAGTAACCTTATGGTTTATTATTCCGGTTTTTGTTATCACTCATATTTGTTTGTGTTGGTTTGCCTTTAGATTTGCGTTCAGTTCAAAGCGTAAAGCTATGTATTTTACGCATAGCAATAGATTAGAATTAATTTGGACAACGATACCATCAATTGCATTAACGGTTTTAATTCTTATGGGGTTAAGTAACTGGAACTCAACTATGAAACCAGTTCCTGAAGAAACAGATCATGTGTTGATTGAATTAACCGGGCAACAATTTACTTGGACAGCGAGGTATGCCGGTGAGGACAAAAAGTTAGGGCGGTCGCATGTTACATTAATTGAAGGAGTTAATGCTACTGGAGTTGACACTTCAGATCAAAATTCAAAAGATGATAAACTAGTAAAAGGAGAATTTCATTTACC
>CAYRAD010000429.1:0-2523 GCA_964422135.1 uncultured Vicingus sp. | reverse complement strand
GGGATTCCCAATGTCCTCTATTTCTTCAACACTATCCTGAATGTAGTTCCTTTATTATCAGATTGTTTTACAAAGATTTTACCCGAATGATAATTTTCTATAATTCTTCTTACCAGAGATAAACCTAATCCCCAACCTCTTTGTTTGGTAGTATATCCCGGTTCAAATATGGTTTTTTGTTTGACTCTGGGTATTCCGGTACCGGTATCCGTAATATCAATGTAAACAAACTGTGTTTGATCAGTAATATATATATTGATATCCCCTTCACCTTTCATGGCATCAACTGCATTTTTAATCAGGTTTTCCAGCACCCAGCTAAACAATGAAGGATTCAGTTTAGCCTGTATTTCCTCATTATCTTGTGTAGCAAAAGTGATATTTACTTTTTTAGAAATCCTTGCTTTTAAATATTCTAAGGTATTATTGATAACTTGGTTAATGTTTTCTTTTTCCAGTTTAGGTACAGAACCTATTTTAGAAAATCGTTCGGTAATAACTTCCAAACGTGCTATGTCTTTCGATAATTCACCAATTGTATTATCATCAATATTTTTAGATTTCAGATACTCCACCCATGCCATTAATGAGGATAACGGTGTTCCCAATTGATGAGCTGTTTCTTTAGCCATTCCCACCCAAACCTGATTTTGTTCTACTTTTCGGGAAGTACTGAACAAGTAGTAAGAGATTAACAGAAACAGTGCAATAATTAAAATCTGAAAATAAGGATAGTACTTAAGCTGTTGCAACAATTTGGAGTCCTTATAAAAAATGTAATTAACAGCATTGTTGTTTATGGTAATAGGAATAGGTTCATTTTGTTTCCTCATTTCTGCAATTGTTGCCTCTAAAAATGTTTGACTAACTCCTGTTTTTCCACCTTCCAGATTTCCATATTCGATAACATTAAGCTGTGTACTATCAGTATAAATTACCGGAACCGATGCTGAATTAATTACAATTTCAGAGATAAAAGATTCAATTAGGTTATCCAAAACCGTTTTTAACTCAGAAAATATCTTTGAATCTTTATAGTATAATTTCTGCTGAAAAGTATAACCGGGAATATGATAAATTAAATCGATAGGTTTGTTGTTGCTGCTTTTCATTAAAGTGAGTTGCTCCTGTAAAAACTGAGCCGTATCAATTCCCTGAGACATGTCGAAATTCCGATGGTTTACGATGTGCCCTTCCTTATCAATTACAATAACAGGAATAGTAGTATTGCGCGAAAGAATATCCAGGTAAAAAGTTAAATCGTTATGGTTGTTAGATGTTGCTGCCCTTTTATTGGCCTCTGCCCAAAGTTCTATTTTATTCCTTTCTTCATCAGCAATCTTTTTAAATAGCTCTCCGGTATAATTTACCAATGAAGCTTTATTTTGAATAGCTTCTGCCCATAACTGAACTTTTTCTCGCTCGTCATTGGCAATTTTTTTAACCAGAATATTGGTGTACCACAACGATGCAGCAATAATAACTATTGCAGCTCCCGCAAGCAGTAATTTCCATCGTTGTTTTTTGGAATAAATATTCAAATTAAAATTTTATTTTCTTCTAAGTTGTTCAAAAGACGCGTGAAAATAGAAAATAGTTGTAAAACGAGACGAATTTATCTAATTTAAATTTGACTTATAAGCAAATTATACAAGAATTGTTATATAATCCTCTATTGCATTACAAACACCAAGGCATAATTATTGTAGTGTTTAAATTCCATTAGCTAACAATTTTATGAAAACCTTTATTTTATCTTTTTTGCTCATCTTTATTGTTAATTCATTATTTTCTCATAACAGAAATAAATTATTAAAAGAAATACATGAATTTGAATACGAAGCATACTCTAATCAAAATTATAAGACAAGTTTTTATACCATTAGACAAGGTTTAAAAAACTACTTTGCTCATCTCAAATATGATCAGGATACCGAATTTGATTCATTACTCATCGTTTGTAAAAATAAAAAAGTTGCTTGTTCAACTTATCCTCCTTCGAATGCAACATTGAAAGGAAGCTATGAAGAGTGTGTGACCAAATTATTCGTGTCCATTCAAATCATTACAGATTCTAATTCTAAAAAAATTTCAATTGAAACATATACCCGTCCTGTTTCTGCTCTTTATGGAAGGCGGCAACTAGGTAAACCTCATTTTGACAAATTGCCCATGCTTAAATTTTTATATCAATATGTTTATCATAAAAAAATACCCCTATCAAAAGAATTGAATAATAAGATTAATACTTACAACGCTCAACAAAAAAAAGACAAGAAAAAATTAATTGCAGGTAGAGACTACTGATTAATTACTTTAAAACACGCTCGTTTTGATTCGGATATCACATGAATAAAGTACATTCCTTTTTTTAATTTATTCATATTTAAGTTGAATTTTATTTCATTCTGATAATTTGACGTTTGTACAATTTCTCCCAGCATATTGTAAACCCTAACTTTTAGTTTCTGTTCAGGTTTTTCGGAGGTAAACCAAAATTTTCCATGTGTAAAATAGCCTTTC
>CAYRAD010000428.1:0-2529 GCA_964422135.1 uncultured Vicingus sp. | reverse complement strand
CTATGTACAGACCAACTGTGGTAGAACCTATTAAACATAAGGAGATAAGGGATGTTATCGAAGATAATGTTCAGCTTCCTGCAGTAATGATGGGTTACCATACACCTGCTCAGGGAACAAAAGATGCCTATGCAGTGGATATGCTTGCACAGATTTTATCTCAAGGGAAAAGTTCAAGAATGCAAAAGAGCATAGTGGACGAACAACAAAAAGCAATGTTTGTTGGGGCTTTTCCTTTTCCATCAGAAAATCCCGGATTGGCACTAATGTTTGGGTTAACCAATATAGGTGTTTCTCTTAAAGATTTAGAAGCAGCAATTGATAAAGAAGTAGAAAAATTACAGAACGAATTAATTTCTGAGGATGAGTTTCAAAAATTAAGAAACCAGATAGAAAATGATATGATTTCTCAAAATTCTAAAGTGGAAGGAATTGCTGAAAGTTTGGCTAATTATTCTGTTTACTACGGAGATGCTAATTTGATCAATACAGAAATTGACAGGTATATGAAAGTAACCAGAGAGGATATTATGAATGTAGCCAAAAAATATTTTAGAAAAGACAACAGGGTGGTGTTACACTATATTCCTAAAAAGACAGAGCAACCAAATCAACCTGATTTAAAAGAAGATAAAAAATAATAATTTCAAATCAAATAAGATGAAAAAGATATTATCACTTATAATAGTATTATCAATTGTTTCGGGAGCTTTTGCTCAGAAAATAGACAGAAGCAAAAGACCTGCTCCGGGTAAAGCTCCGGAAATTAAACTAGGCAAAATCGAAAAATTTACTTTGGATAATGGCCTAAAAGTATTCGTAGTTGAAAATCATAAATTACCTAAGGTGGCTTACTCTTTATCCATAGATGTAGATCCTGTTGCCGAAGGTGATATGGCCGGATATGTTGAAATAGCTGGAAAATTAATGGAAAGAGGTACAAAAAACAGAACCAAGCAACAATTAGATGAACAAATTGATTTTATTGGAGCCACAATTAGTACATCTGCAAAAGGAATCTATGCTGCTTCTTTGAAAAAACATCAGGAAAAGTTGCTGGATATGATGTCTGATATGCTAATGAATTCTGAATTTAATCAGGAAGAGCTTGACAAAATAAAAAAACAGACCATTTCAGGGATTACTTCATCGAAGGATGACCCTGATGCCATTGCCAAAAATGTTAGAGCTGCATTACTTTACGGAAAAGATCATCCTTATGGCGAAGTGGCAACCGAAAAAACAGTTGAGAATATTACAATAGAGAAATGCAAAGAATATTATGCTACTTATTTTAAACCAAATGTTGCCTACTTAGCTGTTGTAGGAGATGTAACAGTTGATGAGGTTAAGCCTTTGGTTGAGAAGTATTTCGGATCATGGCAAAAAGGCGATGTGCCAATTCATAAGTATAGAACACCTACGGCTCCCAAACAAACAGAAGTTGCTGTTGTTCATAAAGAAGGAGCTGTTCAATCGGTAATAAATATTACGTATCCTCTTAATTTAAAACAAAACAATCCTGATGTTATTAAAGCGAAAGTTATGAATGCTATTTTAGGAGGAGGCTCAACAGCCAGATTGTTTATGAACCTTAGAGAAGGACATGGTTATACTTATGGAGCTTATTCATCCATTTCTCCTAATAAATTGGTTGGAAGTTTTAATGCCCATGCAAAAGTTAGAAATGAGGTAACCGATAGTGCTGTTACTCAGTTTAAGGTAGAATTAGACAGGATGATTACCGAAAAAGTAAGTGAAGAAGATTTACAAGGTGTAAAAAATTACATGACTGGAACTTTTGCATATACTTTGCAGGACCCTCAAACTATTGCTCGTTTTGCTATTAATACAGAAAAATATCATTTACCGGCAGATTATTATGCAAATTATCTAAAAAACGTTGCAGCTGTTACGGTTGATGATGTTCAGGAAATGGCTAAAAAATATATAAAACCGGACAATGCTATTATTTTAGTGGTAGGGGATAAAGAGAAGGTGTCAGAAAAGTTGGCTAAATTTTCACCAACAAAAAAGGTGAGTTTCTACGACACTTATGGTAATGATTATGTGGAAGCATTAAAACCTGCTCCTGAAGGAATGACAGCCGAAAAGGTTTTAGAAAAATCGATTGAAGCAAAATATGGGATGCCAAGAGGAAAAGATTTGGATAAAAAATTAAAGAAAATAAAAGATGTTACCATTAAAATGGAAGCTTCTATGCAAGGGCAAACATTAAATTTTACCCGTTACCAAAAAGCTCCTAATAAATTTGCATTGACTGTTTCTATGGGAACAATGGTTGTTCAAAAACAATCTTTTAATGGAACTACTGGTAAGGTAAGTGGAATGCAAGGTGAAAAAACAGTTGAAGGAGATGAATTAGAAGATTTAAAAACTTCTTCTGTAATGCATGGTGATGTAAAGTTTGATTCAAATGGTTCTCAATACAAACTTCTTGGAGTTGAGCCAATAGATGGAAAAGACGCTTATAAAATTGAAATTACAAAAGCAAACGGTAATAAAGAA
>CAYRAD010000427.1:0-2530 GCA_964422135.1 uncultured Vicingus sp. | reverse complement strand
AAGTTAGAAGCTTTAGCTTTTTCCGTTAAATAGAATGATTAAAAAATTATACATATTATTTATAATCGCAATTCTGGGAAATTCAGCATTTGGGCAGTTTATTGGAAAAGATAAATTATCCATTTCTTTATACTACATGCAAAAATCTGAGCTAGATAGTGCTAAGAAATATATAGACCTATCTATAGCGGAAGACACACTAGATATTTCTGCAAAAAACTGGTATTACCGAGGGTTTATTTATAAAGAATTGTATAAAACTCAAGAAAAAGAAAACAAAACATCTCCATTCAGATTAACATCAATTGAATCTTTTGAAAAGATGTTAACATTACAAGGAAAGGAAGAATTTACCGAAAGCACATCTAAAATATTAACTTATTTAGCATCTACATTATACAACGATGCAGCACGATTGTTAGATCCAGAGAATTATCAAACGGCAATCATTAATTTTGAGAATTACAAAAATACTATGCTGTTAGCTAATCCAACTATTGATTTAAGCTCACAAGATGTTAAATTTAAATTAGCCTTAGCATCTATGCTAAATAAACCTGCAGAAACCGAAATAGGATTGGATTCTGCTCAATCTTATCATGTTAAAAATTTATATCTTGAAATATTAACAATTGATACCAATAACCCAGGAGCAAATTATAATTTAGGAATATTGTTTTACAATGAAGCAGCAGATATTATTAATAATATGGATTATGATATGGATATTATGAAATTAAATGAAGTGCAAGATCATTGTGTAGATATTTTCTTACAAAGTTTGCCATACATGAAAAAATCATTTGAATTAGGATACAAACAAAAAGAAACATTGATTGGACTTTCAAATATTTATTATGGGTTGAATGATATGGATAAGTCTGATTATTATAAAAACATGTTAGAAAATTTAGAAAAAAAGACGAACGATTTGGAAAATGAAAAGTAGATTCGTACGTTTATAAAATGGCTTTTAGGTTCACCATAGGGAAAAAAATTGGGACAGGATTTGGTGTGCTTCTTTTTTTTATTGTCTTAGTTTTTTATATCACCTATAATACCCTGAACAAAAGTACCAACATTAACGATGAAATAACGAACGTAAACAACCCATCTGTTGCTTCACTCGAAGAATTAAAACTACTAATAGTACGTTCTAAAATGCTTGTCTTTAATTGGATTTATTTCCAATCTCAGGCTGATCACCCCGACAAACAAAAATTAAATAGATTAATAGAAAGAGACTATCCTTTTTTAGAGAAAAGGATAAAAAGCCTTGCAATACATTGGGAAAGTACTGACCTGAAAAAGATAAAACATGTGCTAAAAAGTATCAATGAATTATTTGAGTTGCATGAAGAAGTAAAAAAATTACTGCCAGACTGGGGAAGTTATGAAGATCCTCAAAATAATTTTTTAGCCAAATTTTTAATTGAAGAAGATGGAGAAATTAATGTAAAAACCTCTCAAATTATTTTTGAATTGGATGATTTAATTGAAAATCAAAAGTTTTATACTGGTAAAGCAACAGAAAATATGCAGTCATCTTTTAGTGATTTAAAATGGCTAACAAGGTGGCTAGGAATTATCTTAGTTATTTTTGGTGTAGTAGTTGCTTTTTATACCACCCGTTCAATTGTTAATCCAGTAAACAAGCTAAAGCAAGTTTTATTAACGCTAAGTAAGGGTGTCTTTCCAAAACATTCAATAAAAGCAAAAAATGATGAGATAGGTGAAATGACCAACGCATTAAATCGAGTAATCTTAGGGTTGGAAAGTACAAATAATTTTGCAATATCAGTTGGAGCAGGACAATTTGAAACACATTACGAACCCCTTAGTGAAGATGATTCTTTGGGAAAGACATTAATAAAAATGAGGGATGATTTAGCAGCAAATGAAAGAATGCTAGAACAAAAAGTTGTTGAGCGAACTACTGAATTAGTTGAGAAACAAAAAGAGGTAGAATTACAAAATGAAAAAATAAGCGAATTATACGAAGAAGTTACAGACAGTATTAAATATGCAAAAGGATTACAAGAAGCTATTTTACCACCAAAAGAATTTGTAGAAAGGGTAATGCCAGATTCATTTATCCTTTACAAGCCTAAAGATATTGTTAGTGGAGATTTCTATTGGATAGAGACCAAAAATGACAAGGTTTATTTTGCTGCTGTAGATTGTACTGGACATGGAGTTCCGGGGGCATTTATGAGTATAGTTGGATATAATGCTTTAAATGAGGCGTTAAGACTTAATGACGATCCTGGAAGTATTCTTGATTCTCTAAATCAAGGGATTAGTAAAACATTACATAATAACGCAATGGGCTCAACCCATAAAGATGGGATGGATTTATCCTTATGTTGTTATGATTTTAAGAAAAAAGAATTACAGTACGCTGGAGCATATAACCCTCTATACCTAATTAGAAATGGAGAAGTTAGTGAAATAAAAGCCGATAAATTTGCAATTGGTAGTTATTATGAAGATACTACAAAAAAATACACAAACCATACTATAAAATTAC
>CAYRAD010000426.1:0-2533 GCA_964422135.1 uncultured Vicingus sp. | reverse complement strand
TATAAAAATGATGAGCTTACTTTAACCATTGATTGGAAAAAAATTGATGATTTTCCTGTCGGAGAATATAATGTTGAAGTATATGCTGATGGCGTTGATATTGGTAAAACCAAATTCTCTTTAAAATAAAACTAGCTTATTAGTTTTGTAACAAGTGTTACTTCTCCAGATTTAAAAAAAGTTTATCTTAGCAAAAACTAAACTTTAAAAAAATGAACATTGAAAATTATTACGACAAAATTGTCGATTTAGTATTGCTTTATGGACCAAAATTAGTTGGTGCAATAATCATATGGATTATTGGTAACATGGTAGTAAAAGCTTTAACCAAAGGATTTGCAAAACTATTAACAAAAAGAAAGATTGATGAATCACTAACTCCTTTCTTAAAAGGAATTGTTGGTGCTTTATTAAAAGTAATGTTAGTAATTACTGTGCTTAGTACATTAAGTATAGAAATGACTTCATTTGTTGCCATTCTTGGAGCTGCTGGGTTAGCTGTTGGCATGGCTCTATCAGGAACCTTACAAAATTTTGCTGGAGGAGTTATGATTTTAATTTTCAAACCTTTTAAAAATGGAGATTACATCGAAGCTCAAGGTTATGCTGGAACGGTGTCTGAAATTCAAATATTCAATACTCTTTTAAAAACTCCAGATAACAAAACAATCATTATTCCTAATGGCGGGCTTTCAAACTCTTCATTAGTAAACTACTCTACTGAAGAGGCTAGACGAGTTGATTGGACTTTTGGAATTGGTTATGGCGATAAAACTGAAAATGCTAAAGAAGTTTTGTTAAAATTAATGAAAGAAGACTCAAGAATTATCTCTGAACCTGCAGCTCCTTTTGTTGCTGTTTCAGAATTGGCTGATAGTTCGGTGAATTTTGCCGTTAGAGCATGGGTAAAAGCTCCTGATTATTGGGACGTATTTTTTGATATGAACGAAAAAGTTTACAATACATTCGACAAAGAGGGTTTAAACATCCCTTATCCGCAAATGGATGTTCATGTTCATAACAAATAAAAATATTTTATTCTTTTTTTCACCCTTCCATTGAATTATTCATCAATTAGATAGTGCATTTCATATAACTGAATATTTAATTCATCGTTATTTTTCTTTTATCATATAAAAAGAAATAATTACTTTCACTTCAATTATTTGTAGCCACAAGGCAACCAAAATTATTAACTCTCGTCTTTGATTTAAATACATGGATCCTCTTGATCAGCATATTTTAGATGACATTGTAAAAAAATGTGTGAAAGGCGATCGAAAGGCTCAACACGAACTGTATAAAAAATTTTACAGTAAAATGATGGGGGTGTGTTACCGATACACCAACAATGCAGAGGATGCCAAAGATGTATTACAAGATGGATTTGTGAAAGTGTACATTAATATTAAAAAGTACAATTTTAATGGTTCTTTGGAAGGTTGGATTAGAAGAATAATGGTAAACACCGCCATCGATTATTACAGAAAAAATAAAAATATATTTTTGGTTAGTGATGATGATGGTTATATTCTTGAGCACAATAAAGTGGAAAGTCCTGACTCTATTTACAGTCAGTTTGGCGAAAAAGATATTATAGAAGCTATACAATCTTTAAGCCCTGCTTATCAAACTGTGTTTAACTTATATGTAATAGAAGGTTTACAACATAAAGAAATAGCCAAAAAATTAAATATAAGTGAAGGTACTTCTAAATCAAACCTTGCTAAAGCAAAACAAAATTTAAAACGAATATTAAAAAAGAAAGAGACCCGATTGAAAGATAAAGATGGAGAATTTTGACGAAATAATAAAACAAAAAGCAGAACAGTTTGAAGTTCCGTACAATGATGCTCATTGGGCTGAAATGGAAAACAAACTTAATGCTGTTCGAACTGCAAAAATTACCAAAAATATTTTGGGAACAATTGGTGCTATAGCTGTTATTGCTATTTCATGTTATTTTATTTATAACGGATTTAAAAAACACGATGACATCAGGCAAACTTCTAATAATAATATTACAGAGGAAGTGTCAGTTGATAAAACCACAATAGATAATAAGCTTGTTCTAACTAATAATCAAAATAATAAATCATCTAGCGAGGATGTTATTGATAATGAAAATATCGTTCAAAATAATTCTTTAGAACCAACAAATGAAGTAGATGATTCACAATCGAATGTCGATAAAAATGATTCGAAACCTAATACTATTGAAGATAATAATACATCCATTAATCAAAATTCTACTAATAACATTATAATAACCGAAACTAACAATAAGGAAGTTTCTGGCGATGCTGAGTTTATGGTATTCAATAATAAGGTTTGTATGGGAGAAGAAGTAAGTTTTGAAGCCATAGAAAAAACCCTTCCCATTTCTTACAATTGGAATTTTGGAGATGGAACCATTTCTAAAACACAAGCCCCAAACCATGTTTATAAAGAAAGTGGAAAATATGATGTTACATTAACTATTGTGAATAAAAAAACAGGTGCCGAATCAAGACATATCAAAAGAAATGCAGTT
>CAYRAD010000425.1:0-2560 GCA_964422135.1 uncultured Vicingus sp. | reverse complement strand
TTCACTTTGAAAAAGGTTAATTTAAGAAAAGTTGCAAAAGTTTCTATTCACCCTAGAATTAATTATGCTGAAACAGAAGCTGATTTTAAATTTAAACTTCCAATTGAAAAAAGAAATATTAAATTATCTCCTGAAAAAACAAAGGAAAAAATCGAGAAATTAGACAAATCAATTGAAAAATGGAATAAGGTTTCAGAGGGTCTTGGAAAAACAGTTAAGACTATGAAAGCAGCTTGTTTAGGCGCTGGAGCTACTTTAACGCTAAAGAATTTACTAGCTAATGCTGGCGGAAAAGGAATTGCTAGAAAAGAAGTTATGAGAGGGAAAGGAGGATGGTATGAAAAATGTGCAGATATGGTTAACAACAAAAAAGTAGGAAGTCGAGGAGATACTTATGATTCCCAAGATGAGTGTTTAATCAAAGAATCATCTCAAATTGATGCAGATGTTCAACAAATGCAAACGACTTTAAAAACACAAAATGATCAAATAAAAACACTTCAAAATGGATGTATGCCAACAGATAAAAAATTCTTGGGTGATAAGCTTGTAGACACTTCGTGTTTTGTTGAGAAATATTTTGTAAAGGCTAAAAATGCACTTTCTAGTGCGAACTTGGGGACTGAACTTAATGATACAGATAAAAAAGGACCTTCAATTAATTTAGAAAGTGTAAAAAATTCCCTTTCTTTTAATAGTTATGAAAATGGAAATTATGATGTTGATGATTTAAAGCAAATAGAACTTTATTCAATGATTCTTAAAAAAGATCCAAATAATTTAATGGCTAAGAAGAAATTATATTCTGTATTATCTGATGTTCAAACTAATTCCAAAGAATATCTTAAATTAAAACAATCAGAAAAAAATATGAACCTTCAAGGTTCAGTAATGGTTCTTCAAACAGAAAAAGGAAAAGAGATAGCTTATGAAGGAAACACTATTTCTAGCACAACCCCCTTTGCAGGTTTAGAAAAAGGAACTGCATATCAAAAAATTTATTATAAAAATATAGCATATGTTGTAACTCTAGAAACTGATGATGAAAAGAATTATAGAACAACAAATGTTTATGATGAAAAAGGAAAGCCTGTAACGGGAAAAACAGCAACAGAGATAATTGAAGGGTATTCTTTTAAGAAATACGATAAATCCTCTTATCAAAATACATTCAAACCTTCGCCTGGAGAAAAAGAAATTGTTTTAAGATATTATGAAACAGAGCCGTATAAAGGATTGCCTGCAGTTGTTCCTTTTGATAAAAAAGAAGGGTGGTATGCTGCTTCTAAAGGATCTTTACCGGTTGGAGGAAGTATTAGAAGTTATGATGAATCTGGAAGAGTAAATAGTTTTTATTTATGTAATGTTGGAGAAAATGGGATTGAAGAATTTTTTAATCAAGGGACGGGTGATGATATTTGCCAAATGATTAATTTAAATGTTGGACAAACTTATACCCAATTTAATGGATTAGAAGATGGAGAAACAAGAAAGAAAGTAAGTTGCGCAGTAGATGCAATTGAAGATGCTTCAAGAGCGCATAAGTCAGGAGTAAGAAATGTCCGTATTAATACAAATTGTGATAATATAAATATAAAAGTTGGAAGTCCTGCTGTAGAAATTCCAGATGTTAAATGTCAAGATTTTATGTCTCCCAAAGAATGTAATTTAATGTTTAATTTATGTGATCCTGTTATGTGCCCTCAAAGTAGATGTGATTTTGGAGGGGCTTATCCTGTAAGGGATGTAATCCAAACAGGAGTTGTTGGAAGCCTTGCTTTATGTGCTCCAAATCACAAGGAGAAAATAAAGGTTCCGATTTGTTTAACAGGTGTTCAAGCAGGTATTGATGGATGGCTATCAATTAAAAAAGATTATAAAGATTGTTTACAAAAGACTTTGGATACTGGAGAGACAGTTGGTGTTTGTGATGAGATTCGTGGTGTGTATATGTGTGATTTCTTTTGGAGGCAAGCAGCACCTTTGGCCAAAGTAGCTATTCCAAATCTCATTTCTAAATCCGTTGGAGAAGGAACTCGTGGAGGGGGAGAATATATGAATTTTGCAGATGCTTGGAAGAGTGCTGGAGATTCTGTAAATTATTTTACTCAAAATTATGCGTTAAACTCATTTAATGCATTTAAAGCAAGATCTGTAGAAGAAATTGGAACACCAATTTGTAAGAATTTTGTTTCAGGTCAATTACCAAAAATAGAAACTTTATTTGACAAAATGACTGAACCAGATTCCCCTGAACAATTCCATGGGAGATTTGATGAAATACCCTATACTACAACAACTGTTCCACCTGTTTCGCATTATAAAGTATTTTATACTATTTATGCTGGAAAAGATAAAGGTGCCTACTACAAAGTTTATTTGAAACAAGGTCCTGAAAGTTCTTTTTATCAAGACACTTCTTTTTTAAGAGTGGTGGATTCTGGTTATATTGCAATTGGAGAATCTGTTACCGAAACAAAAGATCTTACTGCGCCTGCTGGTTACCAACAATTATGTATTTTAGTGAATGGATATGAGGAGTGTGGATTTAAGGAGGTTT
>CAYRAD010000424.1:0-2567 GCA_964422135.1 uncultured Vicingus sp. | reverse complement strand
AGTATTCTCATATCATTAAAAAGCACAACGAGAATAAAAAGAAAGTAAAAGAAGCAATTGATTTTGTAACACAAAATGGCGGTTTGGATTATGCTCAAAAAGCAATGAATAATTACAAAGATAAAGCTCTTGCTATTCTTCAAGAATTTGAACAAAACGAAGCCAATAAAGCTTTAGCCGAATTAGTAAACTATACTACGGCTAGAACTAAATAATTTAATTTATTAGTTTACATGAAACGAATTATAATTCTTTTGAATATTTTAATGCTTTTTTCTTGCGAAAACCCAATTATCGAAAAAATTGGAGAAACCTATCCTAACAAGCAACCTAAACAGATTGATTATTATCAGACAAAAGATGGGAAGCAAGTAAAAGTTGAAGAAAAAACCTTTTATGAAGATGGAAAATTAAAAATGGAAGGTGAAATTTTAAATGATAAAAGAGATGGTGAATGGAAAGCTTATTTTGATAATGGTAAGTTGCAAAGTGAAGGTTTTTTTAAGGAAGATAAAAGAACAGGGATTTCTAAAGTTTATTATGAGAATGGAAAGTTAAGATATGAAGGCGCTTATGCTAATGACAACAAAATTGGGCATTGGAAATTTTATAATGAACAAGGAAAATTAGTAAAAGAAGAAGATTTTAATTAGTTGTTAGTATATAGAACTCAGTAATTTGTTTTTATGTTACTGACAACTGACAACTGACAACTGACAACTAAAAATGATACCAAAGCAAACCATAGATGAAATTTTTGAAACTGTCATCATTGAAGATGTAGTAGGGGAGTTTGTGCCTTTAAAAAAACGGGGAGCTAATTTTTTAGGGAATTGCCCTTTTCATAACGAGAAAACACCTTCTTTTACTGTATCTCCATCGAAAGGAATTTATAAATGTTTTGGCTGTGGCAAAGCAGGTAATGCAGTGAATTTTGTAATGGAACACGAGCATTATTCTTATCCCGAAGCTTTGCGGTTTTTAGCCAACAAGTACAACATTGAAATTGAAGAGGAAGAACTCTCTCCCGAACAAAAAGAAGCCGCCAATGAGAGGGAAAGCTTGTATATTGTTTCCAATTACGCAGCTAAATATTTTAAAAAACAACTCCATGAATCAGAAGAAGGAAAAGCAATAGGATTAAGTTATTTTTTAGAAAGAGGGTTTAGAGAAGATATCATCGAAAAATTTCAATTGGGTTATAACCCTGATGCTTGGTCAGCTTTTACTGATGAAGCAGAAAAAGAAGGTTATAATCTAAGTTATTTGGAAAAGGCCGGATTAACGATTATAAAAGGCGATAAAAAATTTGATAGGTTTAAAGGAAGGGTAATTTTCCCGATTCACAATTTATCGGGAAGGGTATTGGGATTTGGTGGAAGGATTTTAAAATCTGAAGAGAAATCGGCCAAATATGTGAACTCTCCCGAATCTGAAATCTACAGTAAAAGCAAGGTGCTTTACGGTATTTTTTATGCAAAAAAAACCATCACTCAAGAAGATGTTTGTTATCTGGTAGAAGGTTATACCGATGTTATTTCTTTATACCAGGCGGGAATAGAAAATGTGGTAGCTTCTTCAGGAACTTCATTAACCGAAGGGCAAATCCGGTTAATAAAACGATTTACACAAAACATAACCATTCTATACGATGGCGATGCTGCTGGATTAAAAGCTTCTTTTCGTGGAATTGATATGATTCTTCATGAAGGCATGAATGTAAGGGTGGTGTTGTTCCCTGAAGGTGAAGATCCCGATTCTTACGCAAAAAAACATACAACAGAAGAATTAAAAGATTATGTGACTAAAAATGCACAGGATTTTATTCGCTTTAAAACAGATATCTTAATTAAGGAAGTTGGAAATGATCCTATAAAAAAAGCAGAATTAATCAAAGATATTGTTACGAGCATTTCTCTTATTCCCGATCAGATTAAAAGATCGATTTATACCAAAGAATGTAGCAATTTGTTAGATGTTCCTGAACAGGCTTTAATTAACGAAACCAATAAGATACTTCGAAAGAATTATACAAATAAATCAAACCAAGCTATTCCTGATGTAGTATTAGAAGATTATGCTACTGAAAATCAGGAACAAAAAGATGGTGGTGTTGATGATTTAGCCCATTGGGAAAGAGAGATTATCCGTATTTTGGTCACTTATGGTCATGAAAATATTAAGGTTGAATCGGTTGACGAAAATGAAAAAACGATAACGAAAGAAGTTCCGGTTGCCCTTTATATTATCAGTAATATCACAGATGACGGGATTGTTATAGAAAACAGTATTCAACAAAAGATAATTAACTTTTATGCGGATAAGTTAAACAATGAACAACTACCTTCTCATCAGGATTTTATCAATCATTCCAATCAGGAAATCAGTAAAATGGCGATAGATATTTTATCCCTTCAACACGAATTAAGTCCTAATTGGGAAAAGCATAAAATATTTACGGTTACGGAAGACAAGCAATTGGAAAAGGCAGTTTTTAATACTGTTTATGCTTTCAAATTAAGTAAGCTTAATAAATTAATTCTCGAAAATCAGGAGCAAATAAAAAT
>CAYRAD010000423.1:0-2578 GCA_964422135.1 uncultured Vicingus sp. | reverse complement strand
CATAAAATTCATCATGTTAAAAGAAGGCTCCTGCAAAAAGAAAGATTGATTTGCTTTAGGTAAATTAAGCAATGGATAAGGTACGCCACCATAAACTTTTCCTCCTTCGAGTTCCATATCAACATAACCAATTTGAGCTAAATAGGATCGTTTAAAAACGTTTGCAGCAAGTCTAACAAAATTATTTTCTCCATTTATAAAATCTTTTATTCCTTTCGTAAATCGTAATTGAAATATCGGGTATTTATTAGGTAAAGGAACTCTGAAATTCTTTCCTTGATAATATTGCTCATTTGGGGCAAACCTTAAGTTCAAACTAAAATTATCCGATTTAATGTTATTGTAATGAACAGAATCAGGAGTAACAAATTCTAAAGCACCCAAAGGACTTTGAATTTTATTTTCATAAATAAAATTATAAGAAAAACCACTGGGTGATTCATGAAGATAATCAATAGCTGCTATATCGTTAAACAACATTCTGTCTGATTTTCCTCGTTTAAAGGAAAGTAAAAAATTATCCTCATTAAGGAATTGTAAATCCTGACCCGGAAAATTGGTTTCATGTTGGTATGACACCAATACACGGTGTTGAGGGTTAGTCAGAAAATTCTTGTTAAATGTATAGGTTAGACCTATAAAGTATTTGTATTCCTTATCCTTAAAACCATAAGCCAGGTAGTTATAATACATAAATTTCTTACTAAAATCAGTAGTTGTCCTAAATCCTCCCCTTAACCTGAATCCTTCAATATCATTAAAGCTATAAAACGAATTTAAAGGTCCCACTTCAATTTTTCCAAAAGAATGCCATCCTGTTATGAATAAAAAAGCAATATCCATGGTTCTTTTAAAGGCAGGAATTTTCTGGATACTGTCTATCATGGTATAAACTCCTTCTTCCTGTTTACTGAGTGTGTCAGGTCTGTTCTCTACCCAAAAAGAGTCTGTTTTATTCTCCATTCCTTCCTCTTTAACAATCTTCTCTACTTTATTGTATATTTCATTTTCTCTTTTCTGATTAAAAACGAAATTGCTATAGTTCAGGGTTTTCTTTCCAAACATACCTCTTCCTTTACGGGTGAGGTTATAGTCAATAACTAATTTATCTTTGGTTAGCATCCAAATGCTATCCTGAAATAAAGTATATTCCTGATCTAACTGTAAGTCTTTTACAAAATTTAGATTAATTTCATCAGGAACATTTAACACCACTTTTGTTATAGCATAAGTTGAGGAATCGTTAAGAACATATAAATTTCCTTTGAAAGCAAAATCAGCTTTATTTCTTGGAGTAAATGCCAAATTTATACAGCTATTTCCATTAATATCTACTGTATCAATGATGAAATATTTATAAATAGTTGGACCGAGAATTGAAATTGGGCTGGTAAACTGATTGGATAAAAGAAAAATATTATTATCATAAATATCTATATCCTGATACAACTTATCCATTATAAATGACATACCATCATCATCAATGTAATCTTCAAAACCGGTCATTTTTGTGCCAAATTGATGCTCTTTAAGTGCTTTTGGTTTTTTACGGTAGTACATTTTGGATGCAGTTTCTCTCAAAAATACTGGCAAGTATGGTTTTCCATTAATTTCAGAAGTGTCAATATGATCAAGAACTATTTGAAATTTTTTCTTTAACCATCCTTTGTTTAAGAAATCTTCAGTTATGTTATTTAAGTCAATTTCTATTTTTTCATACTTATCATATTCGTAGAAATCGAGTGCTTCTTTTCGGTTTTGGTCTTTGTGGTCAATAACAAGTTTTATTAATTCAACTGCTGGATTATTCTTGTTTTTATAACGCTTCTTATCAGCTTTTACGGTAAAGGTTTCAATTTCAATAGCGTCATTGCTCAATTGAAAATTGATGGTCTGCATGGTTCCTAATTCCACTTTTTTCGAAGTAGTTTTATAACCAACAAATGAGGCCATCAAAGTTGTAGTTCCCCATTGTGTTTCTATATAATATTTACCGTCAAAATCTGTTGTGGTTCCTACATTAGCACCTTTAAAAGCTATATTTACAAAAGGAAGAGGCTCTTTGGTTTTAGCATCTATTACTGTCCCTTTTATTTTTGTAAGTTTTTGTGCATTAACTCCAAATAAAAGTATGAAAGTAAAAATACCTATGAAAATAACTTTTCTTAACTTAAGTATAAATAGAATGCTATGTTTTAGTGAAAATTTCAAGAAAGCAAATCTAATTAAAAATTAGGTTTATATTAATTATGTAGAAACTAATAATTATAAACGTAAGTGATAAAGAATTATTAAGGCAGAGATATAAAATCGCATCCACAAAAACCGGCAAATTTCTTTAGTTTTTTTGAAAACAAACTCTCAAATTGTTTGCAGGGTATAAAATCTTGTTCGTACCATAGTTGGTTAACAATAAAAGTTTTTGATTTTCTATCTGCCTTAGCATCAAATCGGGCGACAAATTCATCTCCATACAAAACCGGTAAGGTATAATAACCATATTTTCTTTTTTTTGAAGGTACGTAACATTCTATCTGGTAATCAAAATTAAATAAGTCTTTAACTCTTTTACGCTGAA
>CAYRAD010000422.1:0-2584 GCA_964422135.1 uncultured Vicingus sp. | reverse complement strand
TGTAGAGAAATGTTCTTAAATGCACTAAAAAGTAGGTATTATTAATCACCCCTTATAATCTTGTGAACATTAGTTCGTGCGGGTTAAAGTCCCGCTCAGAGTACAAAGCCTTCAAGAGAAATCTGGAAGGCTTTTTATGCCTAAAAATAGACTTGCTAAAACATTTCTTGTAGTAAAACTACATTATGTAGTCATAAAAACTACAATAAATAGTTAATTTTGGATACATGAAAACTATTTCCTTGAACACATCAAAAATTTTAGAAATTTTCCCCATTGACTTATCCTCCAAATTGGAACTACCAGTTGTAGAAAATGGAATTAGTGCTGGATTTCCTTCGCCTGCAGATGATTTTTTGGATGCATCCATTGACCTAAATAAAGCTTTGATTAAAAACAAGGATGCTACCTTTTATGGAAGAGTAAAAGGAGACTCGATGATTGGTGCTGGATTAAATAATGGAGACTTACTTATAATTGATAAAAGTTTAGAACCTAAAAATGGAAAAATTGCGGTCTGTTTTATTGATGGAGATTTTACTGTGAAAAGAATTAAAATTGAGAAGGATGTAGTTTGGCTTATTGCCGAAAACAAAAACTACAAACCAATAAAAGTTACCAAAGACAATGATTTCATTATATGGGGAATTGTTACTAATGTTATCAAATCAGTATAATGTTTGCCCTTGTTGATTGTAATAACTTTTATGCTTCGTGTGAACGTGTCTTTCGTCCTAACTTAAGAAATAAGCCAATAGTTGTTTTGTCTAATAATGATGGTTGTGTAATTGCAAGAAGCAACGAAGCGAAACCATTTATACCTATGGGAGCTCCTGCCTTTAAATATCAAAAAATATTTACCGATAATAATATCAACGTGTTTTCTTCTAACTATGCGCTCTATGGTGATATGAGTAATAGGGTGATGAACATTCTTTCTACATTTACTCCAGAGATAGAAATATACAGTATTGATGAAGCTTTCTTAAAATTAGATGGTTTTCAGATGTACGACCTTAAAGAATATGGCAAACAGATAAACCATACCGTAACAAAAAACACAGGTATTTCAATAAGTATTGGTATAGCACCAACAAAAGCGCTAACAAAGGTGGCCAACAAAATAGCAAAGAAATTTGCGGATAGAACTGGAAATGTATATGTGATAGATACGGAAGATAAAAGGGTAAAAGCATTAAAATGGACTAAAATTGGAGATGTCTGGGGTATAGGTTTCCGTCATGCCAAACGATTAAGTGCTGTTGGAGTAAAAACAGCCTATGATTTTACACAATTGCCAGATGAATGGGTAAAAAAAAATATGGCTGTAGTTGGCTTAAGATTAAAAAAAGAGTTGGAAGGTAAACCTATGCTTGGACTTGATGAAGTAAAGCGTAAAAAAGCTATTGCCACAACAAGAACTTTTGAGAGAAATCATTCAGATTTGTTTAACATCAAGGAAAGAGTATCAACATTTGCTGTCACATGTGCCGAGAAACTTAGAAGACAGAATTCTTGTTGTAACATGATTATGGTATTTGTTCATACGAATGGACATAGAAAAGATTTACCACAATACAGTCGTAACATCGTTATTAAGACAGATTATCCAACAAACTCAAGTATGGATATTGTACATTATGCTGTTAAGGGATTAAAAGCTATTTACAAAGAGGGCTATCAATATAAAAAAGCTGGAGTTATTGTTATGGGTTTAACGCCTTCAAATGAAAAACAATTAAATTTCTTTTTAAAAGAGAATCCTAAGCATGAAGCGCTTATGAGGGCTATGGATAAACTAAATTATAGTATTGGCCAGAAAAAAATTAAATTAGCATGTCAAGATTTAGGTAGAACTTGGAAGATGAATCAAGAAAAATTATCACCAAGATATACTACAAGACTTAATGAAATTATTACAGTTAAGGTATAATGTGTTTCCATTCTAAACAAAGTAAAAAAGCTCAAACAGTTGAGAAAAGATTCAATGCAAAGATTGAAGAATTAGATTTATTTCATCCAACAGGACACATCAATGCTTTTGGCTTTCCAAAGACACCAGTAATTATTGATAGAGAGCCTCAATTAATTAAACATTATAATTGGGGTTTAATCCCATCTTGGTCAAAAGATATTGATTTTAGAAAAAATACTATTAATGCAAGAATAGAAACCATTAAAGAAAAACCATCGTTTAGGAATTCAGTAAATAAAAGGTGTTTAGTAATTGCAGATGGATTTTATGAATGGAAATGGTTAGATGTTGAAGGCAAGAAAAAACAAAAGTATTTAATATCTCTAAAAAATGATGAACTGTATGCCTATGGAGGAATATACTCCCAATGGGTAGATAAAGAAACTGGAGAAATAATAAATACATATTCAATTGTTACTACAGAAGCAAATCCAGTTGTGTCAGAAATTCATAAGAAAAAAAGAATGCCAATCATCTTAAAAAAAGAAGATGAACTTAATTGGCTGAAAGGTAAGGAGATAAATGATTTTGCTTATCCTTATTCAAATGAATTGACTGCTGAAATTTGTTAATCAATCATTATTAATTTGGTTAAACAATGCAATCATT
>CAYRAD010000421.1:0-2595 GCA_964422135.1 uncultured Vicingus sp. | reverse complement strand
ACCTGTGAACCCTCATAAAGTTTCAAGCGACTAGAGACAAGGTGCTTTGCCAAGATAAAACTATTCTTAGGATGTCTTATATGGAACGCAATTTGGTGTGGTGACAAGCGGACAGAATTACCCCGAACTACTTTTAACTCAACAGTAAAAAAGAATTGATTTTTATTATATCCCAACAAATCTGGCGTACCAAAACTACTCATATTTTCTAGTCTTGTCCAAATAATATCTGGAGTATTTTTCTTCCAATATTGCCAAAATTGTGTTTCTGGTCTAGCCATTTTTTAACGTAGTCTAGACTTTAAATCATTATCTTTGGCTTGGCCATTCTCCACGATTCTGTAGTAGACATTTCCAATATAATTCGATGAGTTTCTCTGGATCCAAAGACATTATTTTCAACCATATATATTCTTTTGATGTCAAAGTGACCATCAGGAGATTTAAACTCTCCATGAGGAACTTTTATCTGAACTCTAGCAGCCTGACATACAGGAGATTGTAGAAATCTATCTAACTGAAGCGCTAATTCTTTCCCACTTATCATAATTGACTTTTACAAGGAACTACGTTAAATGTCAAATATGGGAGTACCGAAGAGATTAACAGAAATGCAGATGAAATTTGCTCACGAATTAGTGAGTAATGAAGGCCGTAAGTATGCCTTTCAATGTGCTATTGACGCTGGATATGAAAAAGACAGAGCTAGAGTAACATGCTCTGAACTAACCAACCCAAAAAAATACCCTCTCGTAGTTAAATACATAGGAGAACTTAGAGAAGAATATCAAAAGAAATATGCTGTAACATTTGAGAGACATATTTCAGAACTAGGTAAAATAAGACAGGACGCACTAAAGAAAGGTGCATGGTCAGCTGCAGTTAATGCAGAAGTGGCAAGAGGTAAGGCAGCAGGATTATATGTTGAACAGAAAATTATTAGAACAGGTAAGTTAGACGATTTATCAGAAGAAGAACTAGAAAAACGTATGAAAGAAATTATGGAAGAGTACTCTCCAATACTTGAAGGCACTGACATTAAAGATGTAAAAGCAACTGTTAAAAATCAACAGAAGCGAATAAGACTTAAAGAAGATAAGTTACCCAATAAGCCACAAGAATCGCCGAAAGCGAAACTAAAGAATATAACACCCACTGAAACACTATCTAATTAAAAATCGTGTTGTAGATTAAGCATCTCTATAATGTGAGCAATTTTATTCTCCATTAATTCCACCTTCTCTTCAAGCTCTTTAATTTTGCTTTCAGATACTAATATACTGTCTTCTTCCATATTCCCTCCTACTTTAACTTAGTTATTTTCCTAATGCATGATCTGGGAATCATCGTGCGATCGCCAAACACATACCCATCTTCATCCTTGTCATAGGACGCAAACAGCTTAACATAATGTTTATTCTTTTCATATATCCAACCTTCATTAACAGGTTTAGCTAAAGTCATTTTATCAAACTTATCTTCGTCTGCCCAACCTGAATCAGATATAATATCTGTCCACTCAATCCTGTACTTTGAATACGGGATATCGTTTGGCTGTGTAGCTTTTACGATCTGTCTTTTTCTTTTTGGTTTTCTTCTCTTTGATTTTTTTGTTGCCATAATAATAGTCCGGGTTGTGTATCCGGTTAAATTTATCAAAAAAGTTCTCTTCAGTCATTATCTAAATCCCTACTTTTATTTGTGGTCGAAAAACCGCATAAAACCTAACTTTTCTAAAAAAGAAGTAAAAGAAGTAGGACTAAAGTAGGACCTGAATCGTCTAGAATCGTTGCTGTATATATGTTTTTTACTCACCCCTACTTTTATACTTTTATTTTCAGATTTTTTGCGAACTAAAAAAAATTTGTTGTAGAAACATATATAGGGAGATGTGTAATTGTACATTTTATGCGGTTTTTTGAAATATCATAGTACTTATTTTTGTAAAATTAGTCGATTTTGACCCTAAAAAAACCGAAAAAAAGTGCCTTTTTGACCCCAAAACACCCCTTTTTGACCCCAAAAACCCGTTTTTTTTCACTTTTTTAAGGTCGTTTTTTGGTAAAATTGGTCTACTTTGGCTAAGAATTTATGTTTATATCCCGTAAATTCCTTCCCAGTTGATGTAAATTTTTGAAAAAAGCCATCTTTTGAACACATTAAGATAACCCCTTGATCCACACATGTATTGTATATTACATCATGAGCCATGGCATAAGCTGCTGATTGTATAAAATAATCTTCTATCCATTCTCTCCTTTTTGGCTTGTTGGTCTGTTTAAAGTCTATTATACTTTCGCGCCCAGTATAAATACCACAAAGGTCTGTTTGACCTGCATACAATCCAGGATAGAATAAAGTTACTTCCGACCCCCAAATCTCCTCGAGATCCTTAAGGCCATTTTCAATGATCGCTTGTCCCATGCTGCTCGCTTCTCGTCCCTCGTCAGTAAGATCCAGAAGCTTTTGATTTTGGACATAATATTCGAGAAACTGGTGCATAGCCGTTCCGCGACTCGCTGCCTCATTTTTGACACGTTCTGCCTCTTTTTCGCCAACTTTGCTTTTCCAACGAGCAAGGCTAGCCGTCTTCTC
>CAYRAD010000420.1:0-2602 GCA_964422135.1 uncultured Vicingus sp. | reverse complement strand
ATTAACAGAATATCAGGCTATAGGAAAAATTGCTTTCGTATTTGATAATACCCGTAATAAAATGACCAATATTTATTATGGTACCAAGTTTAAGGTGTTTGGAGAGTATTATCAGGAAGTCGGAGACGGTTCATTTTTTTCAACCCGACCGAAGATTAAGAATAATGGAGAAGTAAAAGGTAGAGGAAACGGAACAAATGGAAACATGCAAGTTGTTGGCTTGGATTTTAGACATTCGTTTAAATTGAGCAGGGAAATTGTTTGGGTTAATCGTTTTGCAGCAAGTTCATCTTTTGGTTACGAAAAATTAATTTATTATCTGGGCAGTCTTGATGATTGGATACCAATAAGCCAACAACAATTTATAAATCCTGAAGATGTTAATCCCAGCATAAATTATCGTTATCATGCTTTAGCAGCCAACTTAAGGGGGTTTCCACAAAATATCAGAAGGGGAACTAATTTTGCCGTGATTAATAGTGAAATTCGTATACCCGTATTCAAGTATTTTATCAGAAGGCCAATTCGTTCCAATTTTGTGAAAAACTTTCAGGTTATTGCCTTTACAGATGTGGGTTCTGCATGGAGTGGATTAAGTCCATGGGATAAAGTTAATTCGATAGACGAAGACGTATATACAGATGGGCCAAGCGGAAATCCTACAATTATTGTTACTGTTTCCAAAAAAATTAATCCAATTGTAGCTGGATATGGATTCGGATTCAGAACCTCTTTATTAGGCTATTTTGTCCGTCTTGATTGGGCGTGGGGAGTAGAAAATGGTTATTCTAAGGATAAACCTATCGTATATTTATCATTAAGTTTAGATATATAATTATGTCAGTATCAACTTTAATTGCCTTAGTATTAATTGGAGTAATTGCCGGAATAATTAGCGGTATGATTGGTATTGGTGGAGGATTAATAATTGTACCTTCTTTGGTATTTTTATTAGGTTTAAACCAATTTGGTGCACAAGGAACCAGTATAGCAGCAATGCTTCCGCCAATTGGAATTTTGGCTGCCTATAATTATTATAAAGCTGATGCAGTTAACTGGAAGTATGCTTTGATAATAGCTATCACCTTTGTTATTGGTGGTTACATTGGTTCCCGAATCACTATAAGTTTTATTAGTGAATCAGTCTTAAAAAAAATATTCGGGGGTATAATGTTATTAGGAGCCATTAAAATGATATTCTTTTCTAAGTAAAATTTTTATGAACAATAGTATTGATAAAATAAAAGAGAAGGCAGCTGCGTATAAGAATGAAGTTATTTCTATACGCAGGCATTTACATCAACATCCTGAATTGTCGTTCGAAGAATATAATACATCTAAATATGTGTGTGCTAAATTGGATGAATATGGCATTGAATATAAAAATGGAATTGTAAAAACGGGTATTGTTGCCCTAATAAAAGGGAATAATCCTGATAAAAAAATAGTAGCATTGAGAGCCGATTTAGATGCTCTCCCCATCGTTGAAGAGAATGAGGTAGAATATAAATCAGTAAATCATGGAGTGATGCACGCCTGCGGGCACGATGTTCATACGTCTTCTTTATTGGGAGTTGCAAAAATTTTAAATGAGTTAAGAGATGAATTTGAAGGAACAATAAAACTGATATTTCAACCGGGAGAAGAAAAATTGCCGGGTGGAGCATCAGCCATGATAAAAGAAGGTGTTTTAGAAAGCCCAAAAGTAGATTCAATTATTGGTCAGCATGTATATCCTCAACTGGAAGCCGGAAAGGTTGGTTTTAAAAGTGGTATGTATATGGCTTCTAATGATGAGTTGTACATGACGGTATATGGTAAAGGCGGACATGCAGCGTTGCCACATCTAAATGTTGATCCGGTTTTAATTACAGCTCATATTCTTACTGCTTTACAACAGGTGGTAAGCAGAATGAGCCTTCCTTCAACTCCTACAGTATTGTCATTTGGAAAAATAATAGGAGATGGTGCGACCAATGTAATTCCTAATAAGGTTGAACTGGAAGGTACATTTCGGTCTATGGATGAAAATTGGAGAACCGAAGCTCATAAAAAAATGATGAATATGGCTGAATCTATTGCTAAAAGCATGGGAGGGAAATGTGAGTTAAATATTATTCCTGGGTATCCGTTTTTGGTAAATGATGAAAAAGTAACAAATGCAGCCAAACAGGCAGCTATTGGCTTTCTGGGTAAAGAAAATGTGGTTGATTTGGATATTAGAATGACTGCTGAGGATTTTGCTTTTTATTCGCAGGCAGTTCCTGCTTGTTTTTATCGCCTGGGCATTAAAAATGATACTAAAAAAATCAATTCAGGTTTGCATACTTCTACCTTTAACATAGATGAAAATGCAATAGAAACCTCCATTGGTTTAATGAGTTGGTTGGCGATAAAGGCATTATCAGTTTAATTTGACAAAAAGTAAATTTGGAACGAATCTAAACACCCATAATGTATTTTCTTAAACTATCGAACAAGGAGCAGGTAATTACCCGAAAAATAATAAAGAATTAAAAACGTCAACTTCTCGATACGCTCGTGCCTCGCTACTCGAAGTGACAGTTTTTTTGTCAGTTCGAGTAGGCAATATGAAGCGATA
>CAYRAD010000419.1:0-2603 GCA_964422135.1 uncultured Vicingus sp. | reverse complement strand
CACAAATATTTTGTCCTTTTATATTTTAGCTTTAAATTGAAAATTATTGAGTATAGCTAAAAAAATATCTTTTGTTATAATTGGGCAAGTATTAAATACCTTTTTTAACATATTAATGCTACCTTATCTTGCTCGAGCCTTGAATGTCGATGAATATGGTTCCTATGGTCAGGTTTTAATGCTAAGTGAGTTAGCCATACTTATTTTTTCCTTTGGTTTAAGTCAAATTCTGTTTATTCAATATTCTGATGATAAAAATGATAAAAAGAATGTTTTTGTTACCAACCTTTTAGTTAATGTTATTTTAGGTTTCATCGGTGCATTATCAATTTATATATTTTCGGGAACTATTGGTCAGCTTTTTGATAATAATACGATAATACCCTTACTAAAAATTTATTGCTTCCAAGTTTTTTTCCAATTAATTACAGCTTCCTTAAACAGTACATTAATAGAATTTAACAAAGTTAAACAAATGGTTATAATTAGTATTACCATTAACATCCTTAGAATTGGACTATTATTCATTGCAATTCAATATTTACAATCATTATTTTATGTGTTTATTTTCCTGTTAATTACTTCTATGTTAAACTGTTTATGGTCTTTGTATCATATCCCAAAAGGTTTCTTTCGAGGTGCTTGGGAAAAACAATTGGCTAAACGACAAATTGCTATAGGTTTTCCTTTAGGATTAACAGGGTTAATTGGAACCATTTTTAAACGGACTGATGGAATAATGATTAGCAGCATGCTTCCTACATCAGAGTATGCCTTGTATAGAATGGGAGCTATAGAAGTTCCTCTATTATACACTCTTTACTATTCTGTTACTACAATAGTGATGCCTGAGGTAACACAATTATTTAATAAGGGTAAAATAAAAAAACTAACTGCTTTAAAGAGAAGGGCAATTTCTAACTCGATGGCCTTAATATATCCAACATTGATATTTGTATTAATTTTTAGCCAACCGATTATTGGAGCATATTTAGGTGAAAAATATGAACAAAGTGCCTCCATATTTTTGATTTATAATCTAGTTTTGTTTATAAGAGTAAATGATTATAGAGATATATTGATTTCTGGATCCAAAACTAGAATTATATTGCAATATGTGTTTATATGTTTTTTTATTAACCTTATTTTGAATTTTGTTTTTATTCGTTATTTCGGTGTTATCGGTGCAGTTATTGCTTCTCTAATATCTTTCTATTTACTTGCTTTTTTATTATTTAATAGGACACTGAAATTAACAAGAACAAAAACAGGTCATTTTTTTAATTTAAGTTTGATGTATAAAATCATCCTTATCTCTCTTGTATCTTCATGTTTAATGTATATCGTCTATTATTGTTTTCCTTGCCTTCCGATTATCTTGATTCTTTTTATAATTCATTCTATTTTGGTTTATTCTATGTTAATTAAATATCGACTCCTTGAAATAGAGATATTATTATCATTATTTAGTAATCGTCCATTTATTCAAAAACAGATAAAGAAGGTTGCTATATTACTTTCTAAAAGCGATAAAATTTGAATGAAATAGGGTTTATATTGGTTGGAGGATGTGGTCGATCAGGAACAACCCTCGTCCAAAAATTATTAATTACACACGATCAGATTTCTGGTGGGCCCGAATTTGGTTATGGAGTTAATATTGTAGAATTATATAAAGCTATGCAACATAGTGTTGACATGGGTATGATGAATAATTATATTTCTGATAAGAATCTAAAAGAAAAATTCCAACAATTTTACCTTTCTTTTTTCGAAAATTACAAATCAGAAAAGACTTCTTTTATCTCAGAGAAAACCCCATCGAACATTTTTGCTGCTGAAGAATTATTAAAGTTAATACCAAATGCTAGATATATTAATGTTTATAGAGACGGTAGGGCTGTTTTAGCATCACATTTAAAAGTAAAAGAAAGGGCAAAAAAGAAAAGAAAGTACTTTGGAGAATTAAGCGTTGGTAAAATTTGTCGGTTATGGAATAATAGTATTAATGTCTATTTTCAATTAACCGAGAAGAGTCAGTTGAATTCCAGATTATTGAATATTCAATATGAAAGTCTGATTTTAAATCCCAAAACAGAATTAAAACAAATATTTGATTTCTTTGGCTTAGATTATCATGAAAGAATGCTTTCTCCAGAAACCATTGCATTTAACGATGATAAACATGATGCACATATAAATGATATATGGTATACTAAAGAGATGTATAACCAAAGTTATAACGAGAAGAATATTGATAAATGGAAAAAGGAATTAAATTTCATAATTAAATTTCGAGGCTCAGTGTTAATGGCTCGCAATTTAAAAAAATTAGGGTATTCAATTCCAAAATTTTATTTGGCTCTGAATTCTTTCAATCAAATGTTGTCGCCAAAAGAGATTAAAAACAAAATAAGAAAGTCCTGGGTGTTTTCTATATATAGAAAAATAAGAGGATATTGATATGTGCGGAATAGCAGGCATATTCCATTTTAATAATCAAGCTGTTTTAAAATCAGATTTAAAACAGATGACCGATATATTGATCCATAGAGGACCTGATGGAGAAGGTCAATGGCTAAATGACAAACAAAATGTTGGAC
>CAYRAD010000418.1:0-2605 GCA_964422135.1 uncultured Vicingus sp. | reverse complement strand
AGTAGGAACCGTTCAGCTGGTAAAACGAGTTCTTGGGAGATTAGAAATTTTGTACCAAGAGAAACAAGAGGTTACGTTCCTGCTTTTCTTGCAGTTAATTATATTATGAACTATGCTTCTGAGCACAATATTTATCCAGTAACGCCAGCTATTTCTTGTTTTAAAGTTGATACTGTTACTGTTTCAGACCATATTTCATTTGCCCAAATTTCAGAATACTTAGATATTTCGGTTGAATATTTAGAATTTCTAAATCCGACATATAAACATAATTTTATTCCCAATTCAGGGAATGCTAAAACATTGTGTTTACCTGTAGAAAAAGTTGGGGATTTTCTAACCAACGAAAAAACAATCTATGCTTTAAAGACAGAACAAGACATAAAAGATAGCATTGCTGTTGCAAATAATTTACAAATTAGACCTACTAGCTCAAGAAGAGGTGATGCCATTGTTTATAAAGTAAGAAGTGGTGATGTGCTTGGAAAAATAGCACACAAATACCATTGCCGGGTAAGTCAGATAAAAGACTGGAATAACTTATATAGCGATCGATTAAACATTGGTCAAAAGCTATATATCTATGCAAAACCAAGTTACGCTGTACAAAACAAGAAAAAAGCAAAGGTTGATGCTGAAAAGTCAGCCCCAACTTATGATGGTAAATACCTTTATCACATTGTAAAATCTGGAGATAATCTTTGGGATATTGCCAATAAATATGAAGGAGTGAGCATTGAACAAATTCAAAAATTAAATAAAGCTATTGATATTAAAAGACTAAAACTAGGCACTAAGCTTAGAATTAAACCAATTGGCTAAATTATTTTCAATGTCACACCTTACTAAAATTATTTTTCTTTTCTTGATTTCATTTACCGTCATTTCTTGCGATGAAATGAATGAACGGGTTTTGCCTTCTTGCACTGGAAAATCTGGAGATTTATTGGTGGTTGTAGATTCTTCATATTATAATCACAATACAGGAAGAGCAATTCAAGAAATCTTCTCTCAAGAGCAAGCAGGTCTTCCACAAAGAGAACCTTTGTTTAATATCATTCAAGTACCACAGCGCTCTTTTGCCAGAATATTTCAAACAACCAGAAATATTATTATGGTAAACATTGAGGCAGATAGCAAAATAAAATTAACGGTTTCAAAAGATGTTTGGTCAGAAAATCAGCTAGTTATTACAATTACTGCTCCTTCAGATGCTATTGCTGCAAAAACAATTAGTAAAAACGCAACAGCTTTGTTGGCTTACTTTAATGATAAGGAAATAGAAAGATTACAACTTAAATATAGGGTGAATGCTCATAGTAAAAATGCCCAACATTTGAGTAAGAGTTTTAATCTTTCTCTTGATATAGATGAGTTATACGTTGTTGCTAAAGAAACAAAAGACTTTATTTGGTTAAGAAAAGAAAAAAGTATTGGAGGTCATCCTGTTAGTCAAGGTATTCTTATTTACACCTATCCATATATGAGCGATAGCACTTTTGAAATAGCAAACTTAGTTGCTAAAAGAAATTTTTACACCAATAAATACGTGAAGGGTGGTCCAGAGAATTCTTATATGATATCTTATCCAGAATATTTACCAGTACAAGCAGAAATTAATTTAAATGGGATTTATGTTAATGAGCTGCGTGGACTGTGGGATATGCAAGGAGATTTTATGGCTGGCCCTTATATCAATTATACCTTAGTTGATGAACATCGCAACAGGGTTATTTGTATTGATGGCTATGTTTATGCCCCAAAATTTGATAAACGAGAATATGTAAGAGAGTTGGAAGCCTTAATTAAAACAATAACATTTTAGTTATCTCCATTTTTACCTAAAAAGTGTTAAAAATCCTTTTTCCGTAAACGTTTCTTCTTTTACGGTAGTGTACGAAATAATGTAATAATAAGTTCCTTGAGGTGCTTCTGCAGCCGCAGTAGTTCTTCCATCCCAAAGTTCAATTTGGGTATATGTATTACTTTCTACTTTTAACTTTCCGCTTTTAACTAATTGCCCCCACCGATTAAAAATTTTTACATCAATATCTTTTAAATTATCAACCCCATAAATATCCATTACAAAGCTATCGTTTTGCCCATCGCCATTGGGTGTAAATACATTAGGAATAGTTACCGATAAACTGTCTGTTATAGTAGGTGTACATAAATTAAGGGATACTTTATCAATATAATAATATGAAAGACCACCAAAAGGATTGGGTTTTATATTTATCCATGAAGTGCTAATATTATTCCTAAAATTTCCAATAGTGATGAATTTATTTTCTCAAGGGTAATTTTTTAGTCTAGTTTATTCGTTTTTCAAAAATAAACATTCAGGGGGTGAGTTTGTGAGACTCCTGAACACTATGCAAAATTAAATCCTAGCGCTCTTAAGGTTTTTCAGCTAAAAGCTTTGTTACAAACTCATTCGTCTGTTCTACATATCTGGTGTAATAAGCACCTGTGGCAGGGCCATAAAACCCAGTATTAATTTTTCTAATCTTTCCTTTTTTGTCAATAAAAACAGTAGTCGGGTAAGACATAATATGATCGAGCATTGGTAAGGATTTTGCTGTAGGTATCTTCTCAATAAAAA
>CAYRAD010000417.1:0-2607 GCA_964422135.1 uncultured Vicingus sp. | reverse complement strand
AAAACAGGCTTAGGAATATCCGTATCTAACCTTGTTCGAGTCAAAAAGATGTTTTTAAAAATAAAGAATTTCTTTGATGAAATTGGAAAATACACAGATATGGACGTAATAAGTATATTAAAGCATGCTCTTAATGATAATGAATATTTAGAAGGTGCTTCGAGTTTTGTTAGATTTTATGAAGAACTAAAAAAAAGAAATTCTAGTATTTTTAAGATTGAAAAAAATAAACAAAAAATAAAATCTTTTTTTACAAAAACAATAGAATTGTTTGAAAATATTGATAATGATTTGTTTACAACAACTCGAAGTTTTAAAGAAACTCCATTGGAGCAAGTTTTAATTATAGGGAAATATTTTAGATATAAGTTATTTTACCAGGTTGTGACTGGACGTGATGTTAATATAACAACATCAGATTTATTAGATAAAGGGTTATTAAGGCTTGTATTTAACTCCATACATAACAAAGAAGAACTAAGCTTAGAGGCCGTCATGTTAATTGAAAAGCTTAATGAAAGGGCAAATAACCTGGGTGATTTAACAGCTGATCCTAAGGAGCTTCTATCAACGAGAGAATTACAAGAGCTTAAAGATTTATACACGGCCTTAGGTGGAGATGTCTATCATCCGATGGATGTGAGTGAATATAGTAGTTTGCCAGAAATTATGAATTTAATAGAATCTGGTTATTTTACAGACTATATTAAAAATAATACGATTTTAGATAATCCTTAAAAGTTATTTCTTAGATTTTAGTTTTAAAGTCTTAATAAAAATCATTTTAAAATTGATGTTGATATATGTTATTTTTCATAAATGTTCTTGCTGATTTTACCATTTCTAGAGAAATATCAACTCCAAAGAGTTAGCTTGGCGTTAATATAAAACGATTTTTATTTGATTAAAGCAGAGTCTATTTTTCACTTAGCATATTGACCCATTTACTTGAGTTACTTTCTTGCAATCTGTCATTTAGTCTTGTCATGATGCTCTCCTCACGGGGTTATAGTTAACGAGCTTAAAGAAGTTATTGAGTTTTTTATTGAGAGAAGCTTTTAATTTAAATGGGTTTAGAGTTTCATATTCCTTCTTCATCTTTAATTTTACTTCTGCTGATATTGTTGGTTCGCATATTATTCTTTCATATGGAGTTAATGGCGCTGTATATTCTCTTTTATATTTTGAGCCTATACGTGTTTTTCTTTTTAACTTCATTTGAGGCATAAAATAATTTTGTAGTTTTGACCACTCGTTTCCATAAATATCATTCATTAAATGAATTAATTCTTTTTTATCTATTCGGTGATATCCAAAAAGTTGTCTTACATGTGTATAATTTTTTTGCTCTACGTGACATTGGTCATTTTTCTTATAAGGGCGACCTCTTTTGATTTTGTGATTATTATTTTTATCTGTAAAATAATTTAAAAGCTGTTGGTTTAAAAACTCACTGCCATTGTCACAGCAAAACTCTGTAATTTTAAATGGTAATTGTTCTTGAATACTACTTACTCCATTAACAACTCCTATGCCCGACTTACCCCACAGAGAGCGTATATCAGTCCACCCTGTCTTTACATCAGTTACTGTTAAACTCCATGCAAATACGCCGCTCAGAGAGTCCCCACAGTGTGCGACCGTATCTGCTTCAACTACACCCACATCTCTCACATTATGATCTAATGCCTTTATGGGTATTCTGTTTTTAAATTTTATACTACCAGGACGTGTACCCGTATTATTTCTTCGTTTTATTTGAGCTCGGTAAGGCTTAAGGTAACGATCCATTGTACTTGCTCCCATCATTAGTAATTCATTTTTTATATTATCTGAGCAGACATCATAATCTCTCAGCCACCTTGGAAATGCTGCTTTTAATCTTTTTGAGCATATCTGATCCATTTCTAACCATATTTTTTTTAAATGGATTATAGCTCCGGCTGAGTATTTTCTTTTCCGCCCAGGATGCTTTCTGAGTACTAGCTCATCTCGATTTAATGCACGTATAACCGATTTAGGATGCCATCCCAAATTGGTACAAACTTCTTTTATAATTTTTTTCTTATTTTCATAAGAAGTAACTTGGTAACTTTGCCTTAATAGTGATATATATTGACGTACAGCTTCGTGATTCATCGTTGGGTTCCTTCGTTGTTTCAATGCCTTAGCAATGATGTGTGTCGTAACCCTTATTATGAGGCAACGAAGCTGTACTTCACAATACTTAAATCCAGTAAGTAACTTATCTTTTATTCGGGTAACCCTCATTTTGAGGCAATTCGTGCACCTAAAAGCGAGTTAAGAAAATGTCATTTTCCTAAATTTAATTTGTAAAATGCCGATACCTAAGGCGAGGAGATCGCCTTGGGAAACAACTTTGTAATAGTTAACAAAAACAGCATAAGCCTTTCACACTCAAATATTGAAGTAGATGCCATTGAAAAGGCTCTATTCTTTCCTGTGTTGTGGCAGGACTTGATTATTCTTTTTACCCATGGAAAAGTTTGAGTATGTAGATACATTGAAATGAATACATGATTTACGTCATACTCATCACAAAAACCACTGAATTGATCATCCAGTATCTTGTCAGGCTTCCACACA
>CAYRAD010000416.1:0-2611 GCA_964422135.1 uncultured Vicingus sp. | reverse complement strand
ATCTTATACAACTGAAAAACAAATGATTAAAGAGTTCTTAAGATTCGACTAAATAAGGAATTCCTATCAGACTACTTTAAAGGAATTAGACCACAATTGATTATTGCTTCATAAATACACTACCCTATAATAACTAATCTCGCACTTTAAAAATATAGAAAGAAATGGACTTGCAAGGAAAAGTTGGACAAAAGTTAAGACTCCCCCCGCTCCAGCGAGTAGAAAATGAAAAGCTAATTCGAGTTTGAGCGAAGCGGTAACTCGGATTTACAGTAACAAAGTTTTTGAGTTAGAGAAGCAATTAAATCTTACAACCCAACTGTCCTGAGTCTGAAAACAGGAAAGAGCAAGGGCAACTAAGAACTTATATTTTCAAAACTAAAATAATTCTTACTTTTAATGTATGTATAGAGCAGAAAAACAAAAAATTATAAAAAATGGAATTGATATGAAGTTTCATAGTTTCCAACACACATAGACTTGGCTTCAAACTACGAACAGGAGGGTGACATCTAAAGAAAATAGTAGTAAAGCAACTAAGAAAAAAGACGAGTAGTAATGAAACATAGGCTGATAAGCATATTATTGATTTTTTGCAGTATTCTAGTTTATGCTCAAAAAAAGGATGAACAAATTATTTGGAGTAAATCGTATAAACTTAATTGGGATGATTTTCAAGGGAGAGCTAAAAGCAGTAGTTCTGCTGGAGCAATAACAATTTCAGGGATTCGTAGAAATTTTTCATATAAAAACGGTACTATAAGTATCAATGCCGAATCTATTTTTTTCAAAAAAGATTCTTGGGTAAAAGAAAATGATAAAATACCTTCAACATTAGAACACGAACAATTGCATTTTGATATTACGGAGTTGTTTGCAAGAAAATTTAGAAAAATTATATTAGAAACGAAGTTTAAAAAGAATGGAAAAAAAGCACAGAAACAATTTTTAGAATTGTACTCGAAAATAGATAAAGAAAAAGAGGCTTACCAAGATTTATATGATGAAGAAACTACCTATCCAAGAGACGAACCCAAACAAAAAGAGTAGTTGGAGAAAGTCGCAAAAGAATTATCAGAGTTAGAGGATTATGCTAACCCTGTAATAGAAATAGATTTAAATAAAAAAAGAGTTGTAAAAAATGAAGAAAATTTAACCCCTCACTGTCTGAAGCTAAGCAAGTGATGGAGATAAAGGACTTTAAGATAGTAATTTAAACAATCAAAATCAACAAATGAGGCTTTTCATTTAAGTAACCTTTTAATTATTTCACTCTAATTACTACATCATTGAGACGAATCTGATGCCCAGTAATATCTTGTGCAAAGATCTTTGTAAAATAAACAACATCTTTTTTTCTAGTTCTATTTAAAAAGTTTTTAACCTCTTGCGTAAAATTTTCATTAGTAAAATCTTTATCACCATTAAACTCAGATCCTCTCCATATCTCAATTTTAAATTTAACAACTTTTAATGGCAATCCTTGAAAGATGAAATTATTATCATACTTGGCTTTAATTTTACGATGTGATATTAGTTGAAGATGTAGTTCTTCTCCTTTGTTAATAGAGATATTCCCGATTTCAGCGTAAGGCTTGGGCAATTTTTTAGCTACAAATGTCATTTTGCCCATATTTCTGGAACTTCCATCAGGCATAGTGGCATTGACAGCTACATCAACATTTCTTGGCGAACTGGTTGCTAAACTCACTTCATATTTTCCATTCGCAATTTTTTTAATTTTATTTCCCGAACCACTAATTGTAGCATGTATATTTTCCGAAGCCACTCCTGGAACAGAAATAGAAACCGGATTTTTTGGCCCGATATAAAATACATTCATTTTATCAGGTGATACTACTAAACTTGGTTTAGCCACAATGTATTCCGATTTAAATGGATAGCTCTGTAACTCTCCGGTTGGTGAGGTTAACTTTATCAATCCTTCGTAAGAAAATATACCTTCTTTGTTGGTTTTAACGACATATTTCCCTAATCCATTATTTACATTTACAGTATCGCTAATACTTACCAATTTATTATTTTCCGCATCATAGTCACCAATTAAAATCTCTGGATTTTGTGTGGTATTAAATGCGGCTAAAAAAACATCTGACTGGTAATCCTCACCCAGCATTACATAATTAGAATTGGGAATTATTTTAGCTTCTATTTTATCAAATTTGAAATCTCTTTTGGTTACCGACTGAAAGAGCTTATTGATTACTTCAAACTCAGCATTTTTAATATCGGTCTGTAGTTTTGATAAAATGGTGATGCTTGCTGCTAGTGGTGTATGGTAAAAATTTCCCATTTCCCAATTTTCCATTCCTTCTGGGGTCTGAATGTCGTTGGTTTCCAAATCTAATGCAAGTGTTTTTTGTTCTTCTTCTGAAAAAAGTCCAAGTAAAGATTTTTTGTATTCGTTTAATTTGTTTTTTAACTCTCTTGCTATTCCAGCTGAACCATCTTCGGTCTGACCAATTAAGAGGTGGGTTGGGATGTCATAATTATCCTTGTTATTTACATATTTTAGGTGGATGGTATCAGCCTCAGTCTGTGTAATACCATCGGTTACTTTTACTAATTTACTTTTTAAATCATTGATATA
>CAYRAD010000415.1:0-2618 GCA_964422135.1 uncultured Vicingus sp. | reverse complement strand
TGTTTAGCAAACAAGTCCTTTCGGCCACTCAGGCACCTCTCCTAAATAAAAGGAAGGCAAAATTAACAATCAATTTTAAAAGTTAAAGTAAAACATCTTTTTTTTTCACATTTTACAGCAATTAAAATTTATGATAATAGTTGATTTTTCAAATTACAGTTACTTTACCAAATAAGAATATTATATTTGTTAACATCAATATTAAACTGTTTAAGAACAATGTGGGTTAAAAAAAATACAATCTTTTCTTTTTTCGTTTTATTATTATCATTTAGTATTATTTCATGTGGAAATGAAACTAGCAATAATCAAGAAACTGTTGGCACCTCTAGTTCAAGTGATGTAGTTATTTGTCATGAGCTGAATGATATTTCTATGTTAAACCCGATTAATGCTGCTGATGCTGGAGCAGTATATGTGCTTTCAAATGTCTTTTACAGTCTATTATCTATGGATTTAAACACATTAGAAATGGTGCCTGTTTTGGCTCAAAGCAGACCCGATATTGAACTAACACCCGAAGGAGGAATGAAAATGACTTTTAAACTTAGGCCTGAAGCAAGATGGGATGACGGAACTCCCATAACAGCAAAGGATGTTGAGTTTTCTTTGAAAGTAATTTTAAATCCTAAGGTGGACAATCCAAATATGAAACCAGCTTATGAAATTATTAAGGACATGTCATTTTATGAAGATGATCCATTAAAATTTACCATTACTGTAAAATCTGTTTATATTCTTGCTGAGATATTGGGTGGAGATATTATTTTGTTACCTCAAAAAGTATATGATCCCAAAAATTTACTTAAAGATTTCACAGTAAAAGAATTAGCATCAAATGCTGAAGAATTGGCTACCAACAAAAAAATAATAGAGTTTGCTAATGACTTTAATTCAGAAAAGTATCAACGAGATTCTTCATGGATTCAAGGTTGTGGCCCTTATGTGTTGGAGGAGTGGCAAACTGGTCAAAAAATTGTTCTAAAAAGAAAAGAGAATTGGTGGGGCGACCAACTAAAAGATGTTGGAATGTATTTCGATATTCATCCATCTAAAATTGTATATCAAATTATCAATGATCAAACGACAGCAAAAGAAGCCCTAAAAGCTGGAGAAATTGATGTGATGAGAAACATTAAAGCTCAGGATTTCAATGAGTTATTAAAAAATAAAAAATTCACTGATAATTATAACACGCACACACCATTACAAATGGCTTATACTTATTTGGGAATTAATGTAAGAAAAGCCATGTTTAGCAATAAAAAAACTCGACAAGCATTAGCTCACTTAGTTGATGTAGATAAAATCATTAATAAAGTTGCTCTTGGATATGCCAAAAGAGCAATGGGACCAGTACATTCCTCCAATAAGAAAGAATTTAATGCTAACATAGTTCCTTACGATTACAATCCTGAAAAAGCAAAAAAATTACTTACTGAAGCTGGTTGGAAAGATAGCGATGGAGATGGGGTTTTAGATACTATTATTGATGGAGAAAAAGTTAAATTTGAAATGACATACCTATACAACCAAGGTAGAGATGAGCGTAAGGCTATTGGATTATTATTTCAGGAAGAAGCAAGAAAAATTGGAATTATCGTAAACGTTGTTGCTCAAGATTGGTCAATATTTTTAGAGAACACCAAACAACATAATTTTGATATGTGTGTAGGAGGTTGGGTAACTGCGCCAATACCAAACGATTTTATACAAGTATATCATACATCTTCCTATAATGGAGGATCGAACTATACGGGTTTTGGAAATGATGAAACCGATGCTCTAATTGATTCTATTAGAGTAGAACTAGATGAAGATAAAAGAGCCGTACTCAGCCATAAGTTTCAGGAAATTCTGTACGATGAATGTGCTTATATATTTTTATACAACCCTACTGAAAGAATAGCCATTCATAATAGATTTACCAATGCTGAGACTTCTCCTGTTAGACCAGGTTATTGGTTAGGTGGATTTTCGCTTAGATCTTTAGATTCTAACTAAAATTTACTAGTTTTAATGTATGTTAAAGTATATTTTAAAAAGACTATTAATTTTTATTCCGACTTTAATTGCCATTTCCTTATTAACCTTTATTATTAGTATAAATGCCCCTGGAGATCCTGTAGAAACAATGCTTAACCATAATGTTGGAGGTGATGGTAGGTCGGGGGAGAAGTTAGCAAACGAAAAATCATACAATGCCAAAAGACATGAATTGGGCTTTGATCTCCCTCTTTTTTATTTTTCGTTAACCAATTCTACTCAACCTGATACACTTTATAACATCCCCCAAAAAGCTCACCGAGAAACTTTACAAAGATTATCTTTTGAATATGGAGAATGGGCAAATGTGTCAGCCTACTATTCTAAATTAAGAGCTTTTGAGAATAAAGTGTATGAAATTGAAATTAATGAGAATACTTCAACAAACCTTAGAAAAATTAAAGATGAAATAAATATTCTATACTTGAACTATGATGAACAAAAGATAAATTCAACCAATAAAAAAGTTGAAGCCAATTTACTTGAGAACAATTACATTAAAAATTACTGTTCGATTGAATATTTAGAATATATCAACGCCTATCATCACATGATTATCCATAAAGCTGTTA
>CAYRAD010000414.1:0-2620 GCA_964422135.1 uncultured Vicingus sp. | reverse complement strand
CATCTCTTAAAGAGCCTTCAGCTTTTTGAGCAATGATGTGAAGACCATCTTCTTCAGCGTTTACTTTTTCTTTCTTGGCTATAGTAGTAAGGTGATGTGTAATGTCGTCTATTTTAATTCGGTTAAAATCAAATATCTGACAACGGGAGAGTATTGTAGGAATAATTTTGTGCTTTTGGGTTGTTGCTAAAATAAATATAGCATGTTTTGGCGGTTCTTCCAGTGTTTTTAAAAAAGCATTAAAAGCATTGGCAGAGAGCATGTGTACCTCATCTATAATGTACACTTTGTATGTGCCAATTTGAGGAGCAAACCTCACTTGATCAATTAAATTTCGAATATCATCTACCGAATTATTGGATGCACCATCCAATTCCTGAATGTTCAATGATCGGCCTTCATTAAAAGATTTACATGATTCACAATTATCACACGCTTCAATGCTTTCAGTTATGCTGAAACAATTGATAGTTTTGGCTAATATTCTTGCACAAGTGGTTTTACCAACACCTCTGGGGCCACAGAATAAAAAAGCCTGAGCCAGATGGTTGCTTTTAATGGCATTTTTTAAAGTAGAAGTAATAGAAGCTTGTCCAACAACTGTATCAAATGTTGTTGGTCTGTATTTTCGTGCTGAGACGATGTAGTTTTCCATTACTAAATAAGATTTTACGGGTAGCAAATATAACCTTAAATAAATTTTAAAGTTGAATAATTATATGAATTGTTGTTAACAATTTTATCAGGGAGATGAGCGGATATAAGTTGATTTTATGCCAACTTATTTCAGGATGGGACATGGATTAATTAAAAAGGCGATTCAGAATTGAATCGCCTTTTCGAACTTTTAACTAATAAGGTTTAAAAATTATTGAACAATAACTTTTCTGGTAATTGTAGTATTTCCAGATTTAATGTTTAATACATAATTTCCTTTGGCCAAATCATTAACTTTAATTAATCCTGTTTTTGAATCAATTTTTAAAGTTTTCACTAATTGCCCAGTTGAACCAAAAATTAACACATCATCAATTTTATTGTCTGATTTAATGTTAATATTACTTGTGGTTGGATTTGGGTACGTCATTACCGAAATAGTTGACTCTAAATCATCAATATTTGTAACAACAGTTAAATGTACATTTACCGATGTATATTCCTGATTAGGATCATTGGCTCCAATTTCAACAACTGATAAATAATCACCTACTGGTAATCCAACAGTATTGAAAGTTAGGTCAATAGTCTGTGTTTGAGATGGAAGTATTGTTCCTGACATTGGATTTACAGTTAACCACTGTTGAACAGGATTTCCTTGTAAGTTTCCATAAATTAAAAGGTTATTGTCTACTGTTAGGTTGTATTCTGACCATCCCGGTCCTGTTGATATCCAGTTAACTCCTGCAACTCTTGGCCCACCATCAAGTCCTAAAGGATAAGTGCCAGTATCTGCATCGCAAACATAACCAATCCAAATATCTTTTCCATCAATGTAAATAGGAGAAGGAAGAGGAACATTGGTTAGGCTACCAGCTCCAGCTGGTGTAAATGGGATGTTGTATAATTGAGTGCCAGGTCCTGGTGTTATAAAAGAACCTCTGTCGTAAACTAAAAGAGAAAAATTGTTAGCCATATCATTTATTTGAACATCTACAGAGCTTATTTCTTGCCCAATGGCAACGTTCAAATAGTCTGGTTTAAAACTATTGGCAGCTTTTACTGTTACCGGAACTGTAAATCCACCAAGTCCGCTTCCAAATGCACTTTGTCCATATGTTATTTGGCTTAATACCGGTGTAGCTGCAAAATTATTAGTGTCATAAGGATATGTTGGATAAGCAACAAAATTCATATCCTGATCACCATTATTTGTAATGTCAAATGATTCAGGAGCAGTACCATTTGTGTAGATGTCGGTAGCACTAACATTAATTGTTGGTGGATTTAGTGGTGTTGCAAGTTGAGTATAAGTGACATCATCTACATAATATTTTGGTGTTTGCCCTGTGATGGCACCTGCGTAAAAATTAACTCCACCTAATTGAGCTGCACCTGCACTTCCTCCTGCTTGAGTAGCAAAAGGCCAAGTTACAATATGAACGCCATCAATAAATAATGCGGCAGTATCATTATCAATATCAACATGATTTTCAATAAAAATCCATGCATCATTTAAATGCGTAAAATTGGTTGTAATGTTGTTTGCTTTAATATTTCCGGCACCATTATTTCCAAAATAAATTTCAGTTGCCCATTGAATACCCGGTGATTCATAATGTTGTAAATTGAAGTAACCACCAAATCCTGAGGGAATATAATAGTAAAAAGAAACATTATATTTTCCACTGGTTTTGTTTCCAAGAGGTAGAATCATATCATTGGTTCCACTAATTAATCCGGATTTAATCCCATTATGTGCGAAATCTTCAGACACAATACCATCTTCAGCGGTTCCGGGAGCATTACTCCATGTTGTCCAGTTTGGAGTTGCTTGTTGCGCAATATAACCGGCTGTTGTGTACGTTTCAAAACTATCGGTAAATAGTACTGTTTGAGCATTTATTGTTATGCTGAAAATTGCCAGAAAAGACAATGAAAGTAAAAGTTTTTTCATAATATT